>CAVEDT010000116.1:0-5582 GCA_963614475.1 Roseburia faecis | reverse complement strand
CCGTATGCCTCATCTCCATGGGCACGATGCTTGCTATGGTCAAGTGGCTTGAGCGCGTCACCCAGGACAAGCCCGCAAAAGCCGTCGAAGAAGTATAACCACACGACAAAGCACATAGCACCTGCGCTACAGCCTGTAGTGCAGGTGCTATTTACATACCTGACATAGGACATAAATACATACTTACTAACTTACTACAATGAGAAATTTTACGACCGTAGCCGATATAGGCAACCTTGACGCAGCCGTCAAGGAAGCACTCGAAGTCAAGGCCAACCGCTTCGGATGGCAGCACTTGGGCAAGAATCGGACCTTGCTTATGATATTCTTCAACAACTCGTTGCGCACTCGCCTGAGCACACAGAAAGCCGCCATGAATCTGGGCATGAACGTCATAGTACTTGACGTCAACCAAGGAGCATGGAAACTCGAAGACCGTCGCGGCGTCATCATGGACGGTGACCGCAGCGAACACCTGCTCGAAGCCATCCCGGTCATGGGTTCGTACTGCGACGTCATAGGCGTACGCTCCTTTGCCCGCTTCGAAAGCAAGGAAGACGATTACAGCGAAAAAATCCTCAATCAATTCATCCGATACTCCGGCCGTCCGGTGTTCTCGATGGAGGCTGCCACACGGCATCCGCTACAATCCTTCGCCGACCTGATCACCATACGCGAACATCAGCGTCCCGACAAGAAACGTCAGCGCGTAGTACTGACGTGGGCGCCCCACCCCAAAGCTTTGCCCCAGGCCGTACCCAACAGTTTTGCCGAATGGATGAATGCCGCGGACGACATCGACCTCGTCATCGCCAACCCCGAAGGCTATGACCTTGACGAGCGCTTCACCGCCGGAGCCGTTGTCACCCACGACCAGGACGAGGCACTGCGCGGCGCCGATTTTGTGTACGCCAAGAACTGGGCGCCTTTCGATGATGCCAATTACGGCAAAGTCATCAACCGCGACCGCTCGTGGACTGTGTCTGCCGAAAAAATGGCACTGACCGACAACGCATACTTCATGCACTGCCTGCCCGTACGCCGCGGTATGATTGTGACGGATGACGTCATCGAAGGACCACGCTCGCTGGTGATACCCGAAGCCGCCAACCGCGAAATCTCGGCCGAAGTAGTTCTAAAACGCATTCTCGAAAGCCTGTAGACACACGGTTGTCAACGGCTTACCGCTTACGGCCCGTGACGACGCATTCCATTCAGCATCGTCACGGGCAAAGCATATCCGGGCGTCTCCAATAATTAACATCTGTTAATCCTATTATTCGAAATGTTAATATTTCATAATATCATTTTACAAATTTTAATCAAATAGAAAAATGCTGTACTTTTGCACGTGTGTTTTTCATAGTATTAGATTAAGATAAAGGTTTAAGGGAAAGAGTTGTCGCGAGATAGCTCTTTTCTATTTTTTTGAAAGTACGGACTGCTTCCGAACAGCGCTTTTGAAGCCGATAGTAAACGTACATCCACCGTCCGGCATATTCCCCAAAGCCGTTTCCGCGCTCATTTTTTCTCATTCTTTCGTGGCTCAAGTAGGCAAAAATGCGGCTTACGGTTTTGTCGTATCGCGGAAAATGCTTACTTTTGGGCTGTGGATATGGCCGCGAGACACCACCACCCGAAGATGCAAGCATCCATCGCCAATCGATGTCCCCGACCCTGTCCCCGAACTAACGACATACGCCGGCACAATGATACGCTTGACGCTTGAACACGACACACCGCGACGCGCATCTTTCTATTTGGCAATGGAAAGATGGGTGGCTGCCAACCTCCCTGCGGGCGAGGACTATATCTTCACATGGGTCATAGCCCCCACCGTAGTCATAGGACGCAACCAAGACCTTGACAGCGAAGTCAATGTCGAACGATGCCGTCAGCTCGGCATCGACATCTGCCGCCGTCACAGCGGTGGCGGAGCCATATATGCCGACACTCACAACATCATGGTCAGCTACATCGCCGATGCACATGACACCTCCGTACCCGAAGCCTTTGCACGCTACACCGACGATATATGCGCGCGCCTGCACACGCTCGGCATCGATGCCGTCGGCTCGGGCCGCAACGACGTATGCGTCGATGGCCGCAAAGTCTCAGGCGGCGCATTCTACGATCTCGGCGAGAGATATGTCGCGCACAGCACTATGCTCTGGGATACGGACACGGACACCATGCGTCAGGTATTGACCCCTCCGACCGAGAAATTGCAGCGCCACGGAGTCGCATCGGTGGCATCCCGCGTAGCCGGACTGCGCACCTTATATCCGGACCTGGACTTTGACGACCTGCGAACCGCCCTCGACACGCCCGGTGTCGACGGAAAAGTTCGCTTAATCACCGATGCCGAAGTCGACAAAATCGAGCAAATCCGCCAAAGGCTGTACACCGATGAGTGGACTTTCCGCAAACCGCACTGACCACCCGAGCATAAACTAAGTCCGAGTATAAACAAGACAAACACTCGCACCGAGACCGTCAATAAAACAACGACAAAAACAATCGAAAACAACATAACACCCGCACCCCATGGAAAGCGAACAAATCAAAACCACCTGCCTCAATGCCGCACACCGCGCTCTGGGCGCCGAAATGGTTCCCTTCGGAGGCTTTGACATGCCGTTATATTACACCGATATCGAAAGCGAGCATCGTGCCGTGCGCACGGCCTGCGGCGTATTCGATGTATCACACATGGGCGAAGTCATGGCCACAGGCGAGGACGCCCTGCGTTTTGTCAACTACATCTTCACCGGCGACGTCAGCACCCTTGCCGTGGGCGATGTCGTATATGGCATGATGCTGCACGACGACGGCGGCACCGTGGACGACCTTCTGGTATACCGCATAGGTGCCGAAGCATACCTTCTGGTAATCAACGCCTCCAACATCGACAAGGACGTAGCGCATATACGCGCTCAGGCCGCCAAATTCCCCGGCGTACGCGTCGAGGACATCAGCGCCACCACCGCACAGCTGGCCGTACAAGGACCCGACAGCCCGCGCATTATGGCCCAAGTGCTTGACTTGGCCGAAGCCGACGAACTGCGCTTCTATACCTGCCGCGAATTCCATCGCAACGGGCACGAAATTCTGGTAAGCCGCACCGGATACACCGGAGAGGACGGATTCGAAATATACGGACCGCAAGACGCCATCATCGAAATGTGGGATCGTCTTGTCGCCGCCGGCGTGACCCCCTGCGGACTGGGATGCCGCGACACTCTGCGCTTCGAAGCCGGACTGCCGCTGTACGGCGACGAACTCGGTGATGACATTTCGCCCATTATGGCCGGACTCTCCATGTTTGTCAAAATCGACAAGGACGGCGGATTTATGGGACGTGACGCCGTAGCACGTCAGAAAGCCGAAGGCGTCAAGCGCCGTCTCGTAGGTCTCGAAATACAAGGCCCGGCCATTGCGCGCCACGGCTACGAGGTCCTCGATGCCGAAGACCCCGAGAAAGTCATCGGAACAATATCCACCGGATACCACAGCATCACCCTGGGCACCAACCTCGCCATGGCCTTCGTAGACCGCGACCATGCCGCACTGGGCACGCACGTGCTGGTACGCGTACGCCGCAAAACATTCCCGGCCACAGTGGTCAAAAAACGCTTCTATACGCCCAACTACAAGAAATAACGCAAGTAGAGACCGACGTTAGAGGACACACCTTAGACAATAGCACCGTAGACACGCCTCACGGCAATACGACACGGTCAATATATAGATACACTTCATTCAAACATCCAACATTTACACAAAACATACAGCCATGATCAAATATCTCAAGTCACACGAGTACATCCGCATCGAAGACGCCGAACCCCAAGTAGGATACGTCGGCATATCAGCCTACGCCGCCGCTCAGCTGGGCAATATCGTCTACGTAGACATGCCCCTCGAAGGCGACGAAGTAGTCAAAGGTGAGGAATTCGGCGCCATCGAAAGTGTCAAAGCCGCCTCCGACCTTTATTCGCCCGTCACCGGCGAAGTTCTCACCGCCAACAATGCTCTCGAAGACAATCCTCGTCTTGTAGGCCAAGACCCCATGGCTAATTGGATTATCAAGGTCAGCATCAGCGATTCCGCCGAACTCGACGACCTCCTCGATCAGGCAGCCTACGATGCATTATGCGCCGCCGAAAAGCACTGACGCACCGAGACTACACAGCAATACTCACGGACGCCCGAGCCATCTAAGCGCGGGCATTCAGTATGACATCCCCCCCTAACCTAACACCACGCACAATGAGCAGTACCCACCCATATCTGCCACACACTCCGGAGGATATTTCGGCCATGCTGGAACGCTGCGGCGCCGCCACGACGGACGACCTCTTCAGCGACATTCCCGGAGAATTGCGCCTGCGGTCACCGTACGACATCTCGGGACCGTTGAGCGAAAGCGAGTTGCGACGCCATTTTGATGCAATATTCGCGGACATCAAGCCGCTGGCTTGCTTCGCCGGCAACGGCTACTACGACCACTATTGTCCCGCCGTATGCGCCGACATCGTGCGCCGCAGCGAGTTCCTGACCGCGTACACCCCATACCAGCCCGAGATTTCGCAAGGCACATTGCAGTATATCTTCGAATACCAGTCGATGATAGCCTCGCTTACCGGACTGGACGTTTCCAATGCCTCGCTATATGACGGCGCTACAGCCACAGCCGAAGCAATGATAATGTGCGTCGCCGCCGCTCGCCGCCGCAACCGCGTACTCGTCTCGGCTACACTGGCTCCGGCCGTACGCGCCGTAGTGGATACATACGCACGCTACCACGGCATTACCATCGAAACCATACCCGAAGAAGCCGGCAAAGGCGTCACCGATAAGGCCGCACTGTCGGCTATGCTCACGGCCGATAACGCCAAGGATATCGCCGGAGTCATCGCCGCTTCACCCAACCGATACGGTTGTATCGAAGACTTCGGCGGATGGGCCGATGCCATACACGCAGCCAAGGCTCTGATGGTCATCAATACACACGCCTCGGCCCTGGGCATACTGCGCAGCCCCGGCCAGTGGGGCGCCGACATCGCCGTAGGCGACGCCCAATCGCTGGGAATGCCGCTGAACTACGGCGGCCCGGGTCTGGGATATATGTGCGTGCGCAAGGCTCTGATGCGCAAGATGCCCGGACGCATCGTGGGTGCCACTGTCGACGGCAAGGGTCAGCGCGTATTCGTGCTCACTTTGCAGGCTCGCGAACAGCACATCCGACGCGAAAAAGCGACCTCTAACATCTGTTCCAATCAGGGACTGATGACATTATATGCCGCAATATATCTGTCCGTTATGGGCGCCAAGGGCTTGGCTCAGGTATGTCGCGACAGTCATAGCGCCGCCACGGCACTGCTGCGCCGCATCGAAGACAACGCTCTGGGCTCACACGAACACTGCGGCACACCGTTCCTCAACGAATTTGTCGTACGCCTTCCCCACGGGGTCAAAGCCGCCGAAGTCATCGAACGCGGCGCCGAACAAGGCTTACTCGCCGGCGTGGCCGTAGGCGAAGACCGACTGATGATTGCCGTCACCGAACAGCGCACAGC
>CAVEDT010000115.1:0-5675 GCA_963614475.1 Roseburia faecis | reverse complement strand
ATATACAACAGCGGCTGTTGCGCCAGGCTTATCTCGAGCGTGTTCTAAGCAGTTCTTAAAATTATTTACACTTCCACCCCTCGGCGTTGATTGCTCAAATCCTGCTGTGAATATGTAACCATCGGGAGTCTTTATCTGTCCTGCTTCATCTTTGAGTGTTACAACATATCCATTGTCGGCAAGATGTTTTGCCGCTTCAATTTCTTCGGGTTTATGTGATGCTGTACTGTTTTCGATTACATAGTAACCTCCACCTTCACGGCTAAAATAACCATTCGAATATTTTCCTGAGTTCATTAAGTCGTTGTATTCTTTTTCGCGAGCGATATAATTTTTACTGCCGGTTGTTAATTTTCTACAGCCACCTGTTTTTTTAGTCATTTTTACTAAATTTAGCGGTCATAAAGTCAGGGATATAAAGCAATGAGTTTTGGATGCAGAAATCACGAATAGTCGCGCCTCCGCCATAAACAATAAAATTGGGGTTTCTCTTTTGTGAAATAACTCGAGCCACAGATAATTCTCTTTCTAAGTCGTTTATCCTGCCGCATACACCCCGTGTAGCAAATGCGTTGTAGCCAGGGGGTATCCCCTTCATGTTTAGTTGAGTGAATTTTGCGCTTACATTCAGGTCTGCATAAACGCATAATCCACATTCTTGATAATACCTTGCCAGCCATCTTTTTCGGTATATGTGGTATATGCCTATTGCGAGTGGGGTGGTGTCAAATATTGAGTAATTTGGTTCAACGATTGCGCTTGCTTGATAAGTGAATATTTTTGCTGGTTTCTTCCATAATGACGAAAAACGATAGTCATCAACATAAAAATGAATAGTACGAGCTTCTTTCGTCCTGCGGCCTGCCCCATAAGGTGCAAAAGGAAGAATTAAGTTTCCTGCTTGTCGATCAATCCGTAGACATGGAATCTCGTATCCATTGTCGCTTGGATAGAGATAGTCTTCGCATTCAAGTCTTTCCATTAGTCTTTTATTGTAGAGGTATTTTCAGTCATCAATGGCTGTACCGTCAACCTCCAGGTTTATATTATAAATCTCCATAAGTAGCTGGTAGTCGAAGCACAGCGCCCAGTCAGTGCGAGATGTAGCCTGCACAGACGGCATACCGCTTGCTCCGGTCACCGCCATAGTGCTTTCACGAACATTGGATAGGTTCTTGAAACGTACTGCGTACTTCGTACCGATGTATTCCTTGCTGTTTTCAAGGTAGAATCGTAGAGACTCCACGGGGAGTGTAGCGTCCCCGACAATCTTACCATTCTTTTTATATAGCATCATAATACGCTTCGGGCATAGATATAATATTGGTCTGGCACGCTGCCACTCAATTTTATCGCGCATTCCCTTACCTCGGAATGAGGTCTCGTACTTGATACGATAGTCTGCATCGATAAATACCTCTCCGTTCTGATGCAGATAGTCCACGACAGCCCAGAAGTTAGCAAGTTCGTTTGTGCTGCGACATTCGCGGTTCTGTCTGCGAATCCCCGCTACACACAACGACAGCATATCTCGGTACGACCAAGCAACATCAACCACGCCTTCGAGCGTGCGGAAGATTGCCAACGGAATTACCCAATTGCGCAATATGCGGTCCTCGACCATATCACCGTCGACAGACGCAAGTATATCGGCAAGAGCGACTTTATAGTTGCCGGCAAAATTCGCTTCGACACGCTTGCGATGCATCAAAAGCTGCAATGTCAGATGACTGCATCCGAGGTTACGCCAGGTCTTGAGGTCGTCAAATCTCCGCTTCGCTTCAACCGAAAATTCCGAGGTGTTGAACGTCAGGAATAACAGACGCGAAAAGATTGCAATGTCAATTGTCGGCATTTCCTGTCCGGAGAGTATCACGCCGCAGTCCACTGCCGTAGTCTCGCGCTTCTTGTCTCGATCCATATTCATACGTGTGCGACCGACCCCGTCATATAGTCCTTTTATAAACTCGCGACGGTTGAGCTCGATGCTATTCTTGTATTCATCGATATGGACGAGAGCATTGGCGCACTGAGCGACCGTATCGGCTAAAGCGGCGTCAGTGGCTGATGACAAGTTTGGCGGCTCGTTGTTGATGACAAAAAACGACATCAGCGAGTGGCCGAGCTCAGATTTTCCGGAGCCCTTTGGGCCGAAAAGGTTAAGAATAGGGAAATTCTTGGTTACGACAGTGACTACGTCCTTGAACAAAGTGGCGAACAGGAAACAAATGCCGACCTTGGCATTGTCGCCGAACACCGCGACCAACTTGTCAGTGTATTGCCGCAACGTGATTTCGGACATCGTGGTGTGAACAAACTTCCGCTCGAACTGAAATAGCTTTCGCTCGTTGCGGTATATTGATGATGCTGCAGGTAGGTAGTAGTTGCCGACATCAGGCAACTTGACAATTCCATATTCATCGGTAGCCATCCATATACCATTATATAATACACCGTTGCCGAAAGCGAAGAAATCATCCTTTTGCCACCCCAGCTGCGTAATCTCTGTCGCAGTCTCGGTTTGCTCGTATAGATACCCTTTGAGCTTCGTGAGGTGGTCATCCTTGGCTTTCCAAATGTAGTTGCCGATGCCTTCTACCTTGAGTTTGAAGCGCTGCAAGCTGACAAGATCTTCCTGTTTAAGCTCGACGATTTCCGTTTGTCGGTTGATATTGGTGATCTTATACAATCGTTTTGGCGATAGCTGGTCTTTGATGTGGAATAGCGGCTGCATTACGAAGTTACTCCATATCATAGGCTCACCTTCTTTCGACAGCGAGTAATAATAGTTGTCGCGTTCGCAAAAGCCATATTTACGGTATAGTTCCTGGTTGATGAGGTTCCCGTCTTCGGTTCGTTTCTCGCCTTTGGTGATGACTGCGGCGACCGAACTCTCGACGACCGCAGACGACACGCCAAAGACTTTTGCGGTCTGTCTCGTCATAGCCTTGCGTGCGTCCGCATCGGCTATCCCGGCGAGTAGTTTCGCAACCTCCTTCATCACAGGTGCGCGTTCGCTCGCGGTCTCTTTGCCTATGAGAAGCTTTTCGGCATACCATGGCACGAAATCTTGCTTGTGCAAAGAGTCGAGGATGGCGCGTGATGTGATGTAGCTGTCCGGATCTTGCTTATCCTTACCTTGCGGAATTTCCTTGACAATAACGCGAAAGCCTTGGCGGAGTGCGGCAAGGCCATTCTTGATGACAGCAGCGATGCCCGGCCCATAGACGTCGCCGACTTTCTTCGGTGGGTCTGCATCAGGGATGAAACAAACCGTAGGATTATACCTGCGAAGTTGGTCAAATTGCGATGACGACCATTCAGTTCCAAGCGAGGCAACAGCATTGGCTACGCCGATAGACTGTAGACGCATGACATCCGGGGCACCCTCGACGAGATATACAATCTCATCGGAGGCAATCTGACGTGCAGCGGCGTTGAGTCCGAAAATCGTGTCTTTCTTCGAGTAGACGAGGCTTGCCGGCGAATTAATGTACTTCGGCCCGTTGTCATCCAATGCGCGTGCCGTAAAGCCCAGCACCTGGTTGCTGCGTGACCTGATTGGTATCACGATACGGTTATAGTAGTAATCTCTGAGATTGCCTTTGTCATCTCGCCTTAGTAGGCCGACCTCGACAAGTATGTCAGTGGACAGTCCTTTGGACTTCGCATAATCGCGGAAAGATCCATGCCCGGGTGCATATCCTATGCACTGCTGCTGCACGTATCGTTCGCCCCACCGATTATTGGCGTACTCCTTCGCGCGTTTGGCACTATCTTCATCAGTGGCAGACATCCGCGATACATAATAATCCATCGCAACGCGATTGGCGTGAAGCATCGCTTCGCGCTTTTTGTCAAGTGCAACTTCGGCAGCTGTTTGCGCGGAGGTCTTGTCCTCAATTGTTATTCCGGATTTCTTCGCAAGATACTCCACCGCCTCGCGAAATGTCATGCCCTCAACTGTCATCAAGAAGTCAATGGCGTTGCCTCCGATGTGACAGCCGAAACAATAGTACATGTTTTTGGCCGGGGTGACGACAAATGATGGAGTTCGCTCATTGTGTACCGGACAGCAACATTTATAGTTATGTCCACTTTCTTGCAGAGGTATGAAGTCGCGTACGACATCTTCGATGTGTGTCGCGTCGAGGACGCGTGCTATGTCTCTATCGTCATACATACCGGTTATCGGTTATTAAATCGAGTAATCAGTTGTGCAGTCGTGTGGAGGTGGAGTCTGGCTTTGATGTTCTGTACATGCCGGTTGACGGTATAGACAGATATATCCAATTCATCCGCGACATCCTGACGAGTAAGTCCTTGTGCAATAAGATGCGCGACTTCTGTCTCACGCTCGGTCAACGCTGTTTCAAGTTTTGGCTTGCACAAGACTCCCTCAAGCTTACATTCTCCCCTGAGAGGGCAATGGACTTCTTCGAGATTCAGACTGCCGTCTTTCGCGACATCAATGGATAGTGTGTCATATTCTCCGAAATTACATCGGATGAAACGATGAACTATCCGATATTCATAGTATGGACGGTTCGGTTGGCTCTTGGCATACATTTCCGCCAAAACTGCGAACGCCTGAGGGTATAAGTCGCGTATCAATGCGAGCATGTCTTGCGTAAGACTGCGCCGCTCTATTGTATAGACGTACATTGCCTCGTTTTCTGGCTTAACGTTTATGCTGCCGTCCGGGCAAACGTAAAACTCAACGTTCTGCTGCATAGCTTTCTTCGATTAGTGATTCAATTAGCGTTCGCTCCGACGTTCGCCATGAGTCATCTCTAAGCTTGCGCCAAAAGCTACTAAAACTAATGCCTGTGCGCCGAATTACTTCGTCGCGAAACTCTGCTTTAGCCTCGCGAGTCGGAAGTAATGAGTAATAGTCTAATATAACCATAGTCAGTATTTTGTATGTGATTTTTTGTGCTTGCTACTATTTTAATTATTAAATTAGCAGTGCAAAGCTAAACAAAACAATCGAAAAATCTATTATATGTAATAGATTTAACTAAGTTAAATAATATAAAAATGATAATTGTATATGTATAATCCACAGAAAATCATCGACTTGTTAGAGGACCGACGAGTCAAGGCTCGCGATCTGCTCACATTCCTCGGTAAGAACTGGAATGGTTCGGTCGCGCAAGTGGTCAACCATGACATCCGCGTATCCAAGATTGAACGTATTGCCGACTTTTTTCAAGTGCCTATCGATACCTTCTTCGATCGCGAAACGACCTGCCCGGACACCTCGCCGACTTCCGCCGCAACCGCACGCGTATCTGACTTGGAAAGACTCCTTGCCGAAAAGGATAAACGTATAGCCTTACTTGAAGATATGGTAAGCCTACTGAAAGACAGAGAAAAAAAGTCATAATCTACTCGGACGAAAGTCGGACGATATATTGCGTACATACACTGTCATACTGCGCCCTGGCTACATTAAAATACAGCCTTTATAAACGATGTTTACTCCCTCTCTCTCCGCAGAAAGCAAACGCCCTGAGGATGAAATCCTTGGGGCGTTTGCTTTCTATTGATAGCGAATTCGAACCCCCGGACGAGGGGTTCGTAATCGCGCAGCGCTTTCGTAACGAAGTGGAGAAAGAATCGGGACACCAGCAAAAACCTGTTTTTAACCGAATATTAAGCTCAGCCTATAC
>CAVEDT010000114.1:0-5709 GCA_963614475.1 Roseburia faecis | reverse complement strand
GTCACCGGCAGCGTTGAAGGGCACGAGCTTGTAGTCATGAGCGCCCTCGGCGACGTTATTGTCAGTATACTCGGTGGCCGTAGCGCCTAAGGATGCCACTTGGGTGCCGTCGCGCAGCACTTTGACGCCGCCGAGCGATGCCAAAGCATTACCCTGAGCATCCTTGTCGGGGAGCGTCCATGTCAGCTTGACCGAAGTCCCCGAGACGGTGGCTTGACGGCCGGTGACGCGGTCGGGAGCACCCTTGGCGACATTAATATAAGGTATTACCATTGTGCCGAGGCTGTTGTACTCGCCATTGTACAGCAAGTTGTTGATGCCCTTAACCTTACCGGTCTTGGTATCGATGGTATACAGCGCATAGCGGCCGTTGTTATACCAGTAGAGCACGCCCGTGGAGTAGTCGAAGGTCATCGTTTGGTCGTAGGCCGCATCGACGCCCAGTTCGCCTACCAAAGTCACGCGACCGTTGGTCTTATTGACCTTGTAGAACGAGTCGTTGGTCGCTACAGCGTAGAGCTGTCCTTCCAAGTCGCAGGCTATGGCAATCATGTCAAACTTATTGCCTGCCAGGTCCGTAAAATTGCCTATACTCTTGACCTCACCGGTGTTTATATCCAGCGTTGCCAGGGCGGCGTTACCCTTGTAGATGCCATAAACCTTGTCCGTGGTGTAGTCGTAGGTCAAGTCGATGCACTTGGTGCTACTGATGGATATGGGCGTACGCTCGCCGGTCTCCATATCGATGGTGCTGAAGCTCTCGATGGTGGACTGCGTTCCGGGAAGTGTCACCTGCACGTACCACTTGTAGTTGTAGTAGAAACCGCTGTAGCACAATCCCAGCCTCGACTGGTCGGCTATCAGCTTCACTTCGATAGGATTGGTCTCCGGGTCAAACTTGATAGGCCCGGTCACGGAGTTGTCATTGCCATATTGCCAGGTCTGGTAGCCATAGATGACCGGCGCGGCCGACGCCCCTATTACGGCGGCGAGAGCCATGGCAAGCGTTACGTAGAACTTTTTCATACGAGCTTTTTTTTGAAGGGTTAAATTGTGGATAGGAAATGTTGGATACTTCCTCAGGTCAGCCTTTCGGATAGTCTGCCGCAAATATAAGCATTTTTTTCGGCCTGACACGCATTTTGTCACTATTTCTAAAAATACCGACCATTTAGGCTAATTGTTAATCGTAATCGCGGTCGGCTGCGTGCTGACACCTCCGAAAGTTTATCTTTTTGACACTTATCCGCAGACATATGTCGCACATCTGCAGACAAATTGCTGAAATCGACGCGGTTGCGTCTCATTTTCAGGTCACACTCCGGCAAGTGAGCGCCTCCCCACCGTCGGGGATTGTTTTTTCGACTCCGTAATGGAGGAAAAAATCTTTTTCGACTCCATGGGGGGGGGGGGAGGCGCATCGGGGATTTGAAGTTTTCTGCTAATACTCTAAATAATTGATCTCTGTCTCTTGCCGGATGATGGGTCTCGGCCGATTGGCCGATAAGGTTCTTCGGATATTTGCCCGATAAGGAGGGAGGTGGGACGGGAATATGTCCGATATGCTTTTCGGAATATTCGTTGTGTCGATGGTTTCGGGGTTACTTCTCGCGCAGGAAACGGTAGCCGAAGCGCTGACAGGCAGCGCGTTCGAGGTCTTCGCGTGCCTCGGGAGCGGCAATGGCTATCAGGGCGCGGGCACGCTGGGCGCAGTCCTTGCCTTTGAGGAAGGCGGCGCCGTATTCGGTCACTACATACTGGGTCTGGAAGCGCGTGGTGACCACCCCGGCGCCTTCGGTGAGCACCGGCTTAATCTTCGAGATGCCCTTGCCGGAGGTCGCGGTCATGGCTATGAAGGTCTTACCGCCTTCGGAGAGAGCTCCGCCGTACATAAAATCGTGCTGTCCGCCGACGCCGGAGAACAGGCGCGTACCTATCGAGTCGGCGCACACCTGGCCGGTAAGGTCTACTTCGATGGCCGAATTGATGGACATCACCTTGGGATTTTGGCAAATGCGGAAGGGATGATTGGTCCACGCAACGTCCTTGAATATAATGTCTTGGTTGTAGTCCATGAAGTCGTACAGTGCCCTCGAGCCCAGGGCAAGACTGGCCACGCTCTTTCCGGGCATAACCACCTTCTGCGAGTTGTCTATCACTCCGTTTTGGATAAGCGGCAGTACGCCGTCGGTCATTGCCTCGGTGTGCAAGCCCAGGTGACGGTGGTCGCGCAATCGCCCGAGTACGGCATTGGGGATGCCACCCACGCCTATTTGCAGCGTGGCGCCGTCAGGTATCAGTTCGGCTATATATCGGCCGATTTCGCGTTCGGCATCGCTGGGCACGGCCGTGGGCACTTCGACCAGCGGGTCGTCTACCTCGACACATGCATCGAAGCGGCTGATATGTATGAGCGGGTCGCCGTACGAGTACGGCATCTGCTTGTTAATCTGAGCAATGATGACCTTGGAGCACTCGACGGCCGAGAATGCCAAGTCGGCCGATACGCCGTAGCTGCAATAGCCGTCCTTGTCGGGGGGCGAGACATTGAGCAAGGTGACATCCAGCGGCAGGTAACCTTCGCGGAACAGCGCCGGCACCTCTCCGAGGAAGCACGGTATAATCTGAGCCTCGCCGCGGTCCACAGCCTTGCGTATACTATTGCAAATGAACAGACTACGCGGAATGAATATATCCCGGTACTCGGTTTTGGCATACGGAGCGTCACGGCAGCCGACGGCAAAGGCCGAGTACATTTCCACGCCTTCCAACTCGGCGTGACGCGCCGTTATAGCGTCAAGTAGCACCTCCGGGATGGACGTGCTGCCCTGGATAAACACTCGATCACGGCTCTTAATCAGTTTGGCCGCCTCGGCGGCTGTCATATAGTTAGCTTTCATATTTACAGGGCATTATGTCAATGGGAAATTACGATCAAAGGCCGCAAGTCGCTCTTCAAGGAGGGGATAGTCACTATCGCGGACCATCGAGGTGCAGACGCGCAATCCCTGCTGCTCGCTGCCGGTGGTGCGCAACGAGATGGCGGCGATACCGTAGTGGATGAGCTCGGCCAGGAGGTCGTCGCCCGTAAAGCCCTTACGCCCTATCGTGAAGAAAAATCCGTCGCTGACGTCTCGGTCGAGGTCCTTGTCGTAGACAATATGGAAGCCGTTGCGCACAAATATCGACTTCATACGCGCCGCACGAGCGGCATATTCGCGGTTCTCGGTCACGAAATCAAGCTCGCCGTCACAAGCCGCCTTGTACATCGCAGCCAAGGCATATTGTGCCGAGTGGCTCACGCCCGAGGACAACGTATACAATATGGTGTGAACAAAAGCGCGTCCGGGCGTATCCATGCCGAGAGTCTCCTTAAGATGCGGATACTCACGACTATACAACGCGTCGGAGATGACCGCCGTGGCCACGCGCTCGCCGGCATAGCTGAAAATCTTAGACGCCGAGAGCAGGAGTATGTAGTTGTCGGTATATCGCGCCACGGTACTCTGGAAAGGCGGCTCATACGGACGTCCGATGTATTTACGCGAGTCCATACCAAGATAAGCCATGTCCTCCAAGACAATCGTGTCGTATTGCGTAGCCAGGTGTCCGATATCCTCCAACTCGCTCTCGGTGAAGCATATCCATGACGGATTGTTGGGATTGGAATATATGATTGCGGCGATATTGCCCCGGGCAAGACGTTCTTCGAGCTGACGGCGCAGCTTAGCACCGCGAAAGTCGTGAACATCGAATGCTTCTACTTTATAACCCAGGACTTTGACTTGCAACGGCTGCACCGAAAATCCCGGATTGACAAACAATATGGTGTCCTTCTCGGCATACAGATGCGTCGTCAGTATAAATGATGCAAAGGTGCCCATCATGGACCCCACGGTGGGGACGCAGCCCTCAGGACTTACATCGATATCAAGAAAAGCCTTGACAAAACGCGCAGCCTGCTGCTTGAGCTCGGCGATACCGGCTATATTGGGATACTTATTGGCCACTCCGGCGTCAAGGGCTTGTTTCTGAGCCTCGATGCCTACGCGAGATGCCGGCAGCCCCGGCGATCCTAATTCGAGGTGTACAAACTTCCAGCCCGTAATACGCTCAAGCGCTTCGGCAAGTGCAAGGGTCTGTCGGATAGTGGCATCGCCGGCACGCGCGATGTGCATCTTGCGCAGCACCTCGCTGACAGTTTTTCGGTCGAAAGGTATTTCCATACGGTCTTTTGGTTTTTTCGTGGGTGTACGATTTGTTTTTCGTGGGTGTACGATCTTTTGTCTATTTTGGGGTGGATGTGGGAGTGCATCAAAATGGAAAGCTCGGTAGGACATCCCCTTTCTGATACACCTCCACGTCCTCTCGCGGGTGTGCGCTCACCGATTGCCGCGAATGCGGGCGTCGGCCACCTTGAGTCCGGCGCGGAAAGCCTTGAGGTTCATATCCACGATGGCATCCCCCTTGCGGGCGAACACCGAGCGTATGCCGTCCTCGATTTTGGCTATATCTATGCCCAAGAAGGGCGAGGCGGCGCCCAGCAATACGATATTGGCGGCGCGTGGCGAGGCAGCCTCGCTCGCGATAGCGGCCACGTCGAGCGCTACATGATGGGGCATTGCTTCGATGCTCCGGATCAGCGCGTCAAGGTCGGGATAGTTGGGGATATTGACAAAAGGTACGGTATTCGTAATCACCCATCCGTCCTTCTTGAGATACGGCAGGTAGCGCATGGCCTCCATAGGCTCGAGCGAGATGATGAGGTCGGCCTTACCCAAGGGGATGAGGTCGGAAGCTATGGGCGCCGAACTGATGCGCAGATTGGACTGCACATCGCCGCCGCGCTGGCTCATACCGTGCACTTCGGCCTGCTTGATATAAAGATTGTCGTTGATAGCGGCGGCGCCGATTATCGTGGCTATAGAGAGGATGCCTTGGCCTCCCACTCCCGAAAGTATTATGTCTGTATTCATAGGGCGTCCTCCCGTTTTATTTGGTTTGCTTACTGTGACGGCGAGCGGTCTGTATGCACTCGCGGCGCGGTACGATGACACTCACGCCATGGTAGTTTATTTCCTGACGTATAACGTCTTCCATCTCGGCCTTATTCTTAGGCAGCGGGACGACGGTGCGCACGTGTTCGGGCTCGACGCCTATGCCGAGGCAGATGCTCTCGATACGGCCGGTCCCGGCCGAGTCCTGTCCTCCGGTCATTCCGGTGGTGAGGTTGTCGGAGATTATTATCACAATATCTGACTTGCAGTTGACAGCATCAAGCAACCCGGTCATGCCCGAATGGGTGAACGTGGAGTCGCCGATGACGGCCACCGACGGCCATTGCCCGGCATCGGCTGCGCCCTTGGCCATTGTAATCGAAGCGCCCATATCCACCACCGAGTGTAACACCTGATACGGAGGCAGATAACCGAGTGTGTAGCAGCCTATATCGCCGAATACACGTGCATCGGCGTACTCGCGCAAGACGTCGTTAAGCGCCGCAAACATATCGCGGTGTCCGCAGCCCTGACACAATGCCGGCGGACGCGGCATCACCAATTCGGACGGCGGAAAGACTTCCTCGTTCTTGAGTCCGAGGGCGGCGGCGACATTGTCGGGCGTCAGCTCGCCGGTGCGAGGTACGGCGCCCGAGAGACGGCCCTCGATACGGACACTCTGCTCCAAGACACCGAGCAGCATCTCCTCGAC
>CAVEDT010000113.1:3801-5728 GCA_963614475.1 Roseburia faecis | reverse complement strand
ATACGGGTCTGGCCGTTTTCGTTAGCAAAGTCTATCCAGTAGTCGGAAGGATATTTGCCGGTAAGCTCGATGCAGTCACCGAGACGGCTTGCGTTTTGGAAGTTATCCGTTTCCATTACCAGAGTGGGCAGAGCGTTGTCATTAGCCCATTCGTAGATACGGAGTTTTTCCTTTCCGGATGCTGCAAGGTTGCAGGCGATGATATGTCCGTCAAGAGCCTTGACGTCGCAGAGGGTCAGCGTGCCGCCGGTTACAACTTCGCCCTTCTTGAGGTTGCCGAGATCTTTACCGGTCTGAGCATCAATAACCTTGATGTCGCTGTGGTTGTATACGCAGTAGAGTTTGCCATCGTTGTAGCAGAAGTTGCGGATCAGCGATGCGTCATAACCTTTGCTTGCTTTGCTGTTTTTCTTCTCAGAGAGGTTCCAGCCTTCGGAGAGGCTCAGCGGCGGAGCCTTAACCTCGGCCGTGATGATGACTTCCTTACGGAGGCTACCGTTGGTCACGGCAATGAGGAACTTGTAGTTGTTGGCAGTACCGCCTTCGCCGTATGTACCGACCTTATCGGCATTGGCAAAAGTAACGGTTACTGTACCACCGGTCTTGGGCAGCGAAGTTACGCTGGGAGCGAAACGACCGGGAGTTTTCGATGCAACAGATATGTTGCTTGAGAGATTTTCGCCCTTAACGGTGAACGACAATTGCGGTTTCTCACCTACAGAGCAAGTGAAGTGGAGGCTGGTTGTCGAAACTGTCAGTGTGGGATTGGACGGTGTCGGATCGGGAGTCGTGGAACCACCGGAGCGGGGGTTGGGGGTAAGGCTTTTGCCCTGAACGCCTGTACCGAAGTCATAGAAACCATAGAGGTGACCGTTGACCCAAGCCTTGAAACCGGACTTGCTGGTCTCGTTGATCATGCCCCATTCGGTGCTGTTGTCCACGAAGAGTGCCTCGGTCAGGATGGCGGGCACACTGGAGCTACCGGTGATTACGGTCCAACCGTTTTGTTTTACGCCACGATTGGTGCGACCGAGTTGCTGTACCATGGTAGCCTGCACCTTGTTTGCAAGGGCGTGGGAGTTACCTCCGGACCAGTAGTACCAAGTCTCGGTACCGTGAGCGCTACCATTGAAGGCGTTGAGGTGGATTGAGCAGAAGAGGTACGGGTCGTAGCTTACGGAAGCAGCACGACGTGCCGACAGAGTCACGTAAACATCGGATGTACGGGTCATGCGATAGGGGCATCCGTTGGTTTTGAGCCAAGACACGATGCTGTTGGCGCAACGCAGAGCCAATGCGGCTTCATGAGGAGCCTTGGGACCGGCTGCACCGGGGTCGCTACCACCGTGACCGGGGTCAAGCATAATCTTGTAGCTGCCCCAGGTGGCATTTGCACTGAGGGGGGCGATTATTGCCATGGCAAGTATCGCGAAAAGTGTAGATATTTTCTTCATGGCAGTATATTATTTGAGGTCAGCGACGTAGATCTGACCGTCGGTGTTAGAAATAAATGCGATTTTGTTTCCGTCGGGAGAGATGGAAGGATACATCTCGATGCGGTCGCGAGTGTTGGTGAGAGCCTTTTCGGCACCGCCGTTGATGTTGAGGATGTAGAGCTCGCCGGTGAGGTAGCTGTGACCGTTATCGGTAGTGCGCTCGTACACAATCTGGCTGTTGCCGACCCACTGGGGACGGAAACCGGTGCCGAGGACACGTTTGCCTGTGCCGTCGAGATTGATAACTACGATATTGTCCATTTCGTTGAACACAACTTTCTTGCCGTCGGGCGAGAGCTGGGCATTGAAGGAGGCTCCGCGGTTGAGCAAACGCTTGTTGCCGTCAGCAGTCAGGACATAGAGGTTGTCGAAGTCTTCTACGAAGGATACTTCGGGCATGGGGTCGAGAGTCTGGACCTGCTTGGCCATAG
>CAVEDT010000113.1:0-3791 GCA_963614475.1 Roseburia faecis | reverse complement strand
GGCTTAGCCTCGCAGATGACGCTCTTCTTGCCTGAGGGAGAGTACGACCACATGGCGGGCGACATGGTTTCGAGGTCTTGCGACATGCGCACCTTGGTGCCATTGGATACTTCGATCGCCCAAGCAGCGTGTACACGCTTGCTCGAACCGTCGGCTTCGGTAAGCCAGCGGGTGTCGCGGACTAAGACTTCGCGGCTATCGGCGCTCCAACGGAAGCCATAGCCTACGCCGTTGTCTGCCGAAACTTTTTTAACGTTTTTGCCGTTAGCCTGCATGACGTAGAGACCGTCATAGCCTTCACCGGTGAAGGCTATCATGGCGCCGTCGGGGGACCATACGGGACTTTCGTAGCGCATGGAGCGGTCAGCTGTCACGCGGGTGACGTTGCTGATTTGGCCAGTCTTAAGGCCGGCTGCGTACATTGTAGCCGAACCCAGGAGCATAGCCGCCAAGATAAGCTTGGTTTTCATACTGGTTAAGTTTGGGTGATTAGGTTATTAGGTGATATAGTTTGTAAATTGAATGTTTGCGGTGACACCGGCCTGCCTTATGGTCTGTCGAGCGAACGCCTTGAGACGTCGTACGGTATTTTCCACACAAACGGATGTCATTGCCACCATAAACGGCGGCAAACATGGTAGAGGGTGATGTACATGACTTAGATTTGGGGATACATGGCCAGGTTCATCGTAGGTTCAGTCGCACGGAAACTTGCAAATACACAAGTATTCGTATATACGCAGTGCATCGGCACGCATATACATCCGCAAAATTAATGTTTTTTTTTGATTCGGACAACAAGTGTTTTACATTTTTTTTGGATTTTAAGGCATTGTCCGACTAAGAGCCACTTACACACCGATTTTGGCGGCACTCGGTATTTTCCGTAATTTATCGGTCGGAGGGCTCGTCTTCTCGGTAAGTCGCTTCATCATCCCGAGTTGCAGACTCATCGTCAGCCTTGGTCGGCTCATCGTCACGCGACCGTTCGTCGCTTTCGCCCTTGGGCACAAGTAACGCACTGGCTTCCCATAGACCGTATACGGGCAGGAAAACTATCATCAGCGTAAACAGGTCGCTGGTAGGCGTAATGATGGCGCTGAGAATGAGGATTGCAACGATGGCATAGCGTCGCGAACGATTGAAAAATCCGCGTTTGAGGATACCCATACGACCCAGCATCCATGCCAGTAGCGGCAACTCGAAAAGCACGCCCATGGCCAGCGTGAGCAGATAGAAGGTGTCCATATAGGAGTCGAGCGTAATGGTATTGGTAATACGGTCCGACAGGCTATACTGAGCCAGGAAACGCAGGGCCAGCGGAAAAACGATAAAATACCCTACCGCACACCCGGCATAAAACATGGTATTGCCCCACAAGAAGGCACGACGGGCACCGCGGCGCTCGCGCTCGTACAACCCGGGGCGTACAAATGTCCATAGGAGATATATCACTATCGGAAAACCGATTATGAACGCCAGCCATAGCGAAGCGCTCATCTGCGTCATAAACTGACTGGTGAGATTTATGCTGATTAAGTCGACATGAAATCCGGTACTGCCGAGGTCGGGCAACCAGTCACCGTCGCCGCTGATAAATCCGAAGAGTCGGTACGTCACGAAATCCTGCGAACACGGAGCGGTGATAATGTGCTCGAAAATCCACCGCATGCAGCAGAAAAGCACAATCACCAGTACCAGCAGCACGGCGAGTATGCGCACAAGCACACCACGAAGTTCGGCCAGATGGCTCCAAAAAGACATCTCACCGTTGCGCCCTTCACGCTGTATGTCAGCACTTTCGCGTTCGGACACGACGAACAGCGTTTTAATCAGTCTTTATCTGTGTAACGGTCGCGATAGCGGTCACGGTCATCACGATAGCGGTCGTCATCACGGCGGTCACGGTCGTCGCGATAGCGGTCGTCACGGTCGCCGGCACGACGTATCGGCTTGTTCATCTCTTCTTTAGCGTCTTCAAGGCCCTGCCTGAACTGATGGACGCCGCGTCCCATATTACGCATAATCTTGGGCAACCGGGCTGCGCCGAAAATCAACAGTATAATCACTATTATAAATATTAATTGGGCACCGCGCATGCCGAAGAAAAGAGGTATCGTAGTAAGCATATTATCTGTTTATTTACACGTTAGGACTCGTGATTTATACACGCTAAAAATCGTGAATTTATACATGTTGGAAATCGTGGCGCAACCCGAAGGCTCGTCACGTTGTAGCGCCAAAGTTAGTCATATTTTCCGAAAAATGACTAACTTTGCAGTCCTAAAAATAATAAACCAAGGTAAAAAAGTAATTTCCAAATCAATAACTTCAGTATGAAAGCATACGTATTCCCCGGACAGGGGGCGCAATTTGTCGGTATGGGCAAGGACCTGTACGACAATAATGCGCAGGTGCGCGAAACCATGGAACGCGCCAACGAAATCTTGGGATTTCGCATCACCGACTTGATGTTTAGCGGTACAGACGAGGACCTTCGTCAGACCGCAGTCACCCAACCCGCCATCTTTATCCACAGCGTAAGCCTTGCCCTCGCTTTAGGCGAAGACTTCCGTCCGGACATGGTCGCCGGCCACTCGCTGGGCGAATTTTCGGCACTCGTAGCCGCCGGAGCCATGCGCTTCGAAGACGGCCTGCGCCTCGTCGCAGCCCGTGCACACGCAATGCAGGAAGCCTGCGAGCTCAATCCCTCGACTATGGCCGCCATCCTCGCTCTGCCCGACGAAGTTGTCGAAAACATCTGCAAGGAAGTGGAAGGCGTGGTAGTTTGCGCCAACTACAACTGCCCCGGACAAATCGTGATTTCGGGCGAAAATGACGCCATCGATGCTGCTTGCGCCAAGGCTCTCGAAGCCGGTGCCAAACGTGCGCTCAAGCTGAAAGTCGGCGGCGGTTTCCACTCACCCTGCATGGAGCCGGCGCGCGCCAAACTCGCTGCTGCCATTGACGCCACCACTTTCAATGTTCCGCGTTGTCCTGTATATCAAAACGTAGACGCCAAGCCACACACCGACCCGGCCGAAATCAAAGCCAACCTCGTGGCTCAGCTCACCGCCCCGGTACGCTGGACCCAGAGCGTACGCAATATGATTGCCGACGGCGCCACCGAATTCGTAGAACTCGGCCCGGGCAAGGTACTGCAAGGTCTCGTATCCAAAATCGACCGCAGCGTAGCCGTCAGCGGCATGCAATAACCACGTATACTGCCGCATAGACATATAATAAGCCTTATAGGCTCGCACACAAAAAACGGTGCGCGACTTCCATTGCGAAGACGCGCACCGTTTTTTTTATGGCGTAAGCTAAACTTATGCCGGGGGATTGATAGCTCCGGTGGGGCATACCTCGGCACAGCTGCCGCATTCGATGCAGGTGTCGGGATCGATGTGATAGATGTCACCTTCGCTGATAGCTTCAACGGGGCATACGGGCTGGCAGGTGCCGCAAGCCACGCAGATGTCTGAAATTACGTAAGCCATAGTGGTTTAATGTTGTGTTTTGTTGTGAATAATTACGTTTCGTCTGGTTTGGGTCTGCAAATGTACTCTTTTTTTTGCGACGGACAATAACTCCGGATGCTTTTTGTGGCCAAAAATCTTTAAAAAGGCTTCTATCGCATCAGACAAACACCAATCTTCGCCTCTCGACAGGCCTTTTCGGGCCTTGCATTACGACTTCCGCTACGCGCGCGTCCACGCGCGCCCAATGTCCTCATCACGGCTCTTTCATTTAACCTCCAAATAAAGGCATAGAGCCCTTACCCGGTCATG
>CAVEDT010000112.1:1874-5800 GCA_963614475.1 Roseburia faecis | reverse complement strand
TTGATAGACCAAGGATTGAATTCGCCTGCTTCGAAAGTGAAGCCGCAGTCTTCGGTCAGACAGTCGTTTTCGTAAATAGTGTTACCGGCAGCGGCGGGATCGACAACGGTCAGAGTGTACGAAGCCTTACCTGCTTCGAAGTCGTCGGTTGCTTCGGTCTCGGCGGTGATGGTGGTGGTACCGGCAGCTACAACGGTTACGACACCGGTGGCAGCGTTGACGGTAGCGACGGTCACATCGGAAGATGTGTATACGGCGGCAGCGTCAGTGTCCTGGCTGAGTACGTTAGCGGGAACGGCTTCACCGAGCTTAACGGTGATAGCGTCCTGAGCAAACTTCAGACCGGCAGCGTCTTTGCCTACGAATGCTTTGTCGGTGGTGATGGTCAGCGTGGTGAAGTCAAATTGGCCGGAAGTTTTGGTTTTGTCCGTGCCCATAGTGTTTTCTGCACCTACGGTGAAAGTGATAGTGTTGGCGGCGCCTGCCCACGAGCAGCTACCGGCAGCTTCGGTGATTGTGCCTACAGAAGCAGCCAGGTTGGCTTGCTGTGTAAGACCTTTCTTGGAGATAGTGAAGTTGATGGCTGTGATATTGACACCTGCGGGAGCGGCAATAGTCATAACGTTCTTAGCATACAGACGTACATCTTTGCCACCTGCATTGTAAGCAGGCTTTGTACCGCCGTCTCCCTTATCGGTAGTGAAGGTAAAGCCTTGGGCTGTGAAGCTCGACACATCTGTCGAAGCAGCCGTTGCATCGATAGTGTAGTCTGCGGCAAGTGCGGAAGCACCGGCGAGAACTACAGCAGCGAGGCTGAGTAAAAACTTTTTCATAAAAGATTGTTTTGGTTAATAATAAATATGTTTTTGATTATATTTTTAGCATCTTGTCTTCAGCCCCGGCATTCTCGCAACCATTTGACAAAGCATCCGGTTTCATGGCGTTGGGGCTTTTAGATAGTACGGTGCAAAGTTAAGCAATAATCTCTATTGTTGATACTTAAATTTGGTTAATCTTCAAACGATTTAACATTAACTGAGCGTTAAAAGCGTATTAACGGCGGATGTCCGCACTCCGGAAGGCACTTCTATGAAGTACTACCTCGGACTGCGGACATCCGTCAGTCTTATTACATGATGGTGGTCGCCCTTACTTGCGACAGGATACATCGACTTGCCGTAGCGAAGACATCAGGTCAGCCGAGCACGGCTGCACGAAGTGCGTCCAAGGCCTGAGCGAGGTTTTCCTTGTCCTTGCCGCCGGCCTGTGCAAATCCGGGCTGGCCACCGCCGCCGCCTTTAATCAGCTTGGCAGCAGCGCGAACAATATTCGAGGCATTGAGGCCGCCCTTGACAAGGTCGTCCGTAAGTGCGACGGTCAGCTGCGGCGAGCCTGCCGGGTTGGTCGTAGCGGCTATGAACGCTGTGCTCTCGGGCGAATCGCGGCGCACGGCCATTGCCACTGCCTTGGGTACGTCCGGAAGTCGCAGACCACTCATAGACACGATGCGTATGCCGTTTTCGATGGGGGCTTTTTCGAGAAGTCGTGCAGCCAAAGCATTGACGCGCTCCTCAAAATACTGCTGCGCTTGTTTCTTGAGCGTTGCATTTTCCTCGATTGCGTTGCGCAAAGCCTGCACTGCATTGGGTACGTTGTTGAGCAAGGCGTTGAATTGGCGCAAATTGTCGCTGATCGAGTCTATCATATCCTCGACATGCGATGCGGTGACGGCCTCGATGCGGCGCACACCGGCAGCGACACTGCTTTCGCTCACGATCTTAATCATACCGATATTACCGGTATTGGCTACATGGGTGCCGCCGCACAGCTCTATACTGTCGCCATAACGCACGACGCGGACATGGTCTCCGTATTTTTCGCCGAAGAGGGCCATGGCGCCCATTTCGCGAGCCTCAGCGATAGGGCAGTCGCGGCGCTCGTCCAGTGATATAGCCTTGCGCACCATGGCGTTGGCTATACGTTCGGCGCGCTGCAACTCCTCGGGCGTAACCTTCTGGAAGTGCGAGAAGTCAAAGCGAAGCGAATCGGCGGAAACATACGAGCCTTTTTGCTCGACATGCGACCCAAGCACCTGACGCAGGGCGTAATGCAACAGGTGAGTGGCCGTATGGTTGCACTCTATCTGCTGACGACGTTCAACGTTAATGGCTGCGGTGAATGTTGCTTCGGGATTGGACGGCATCTTGGCCAGCAGGTGCACGGCCACGCCGTTTTCGCGTTTGGTGTCATATATTTCCACGGTTTCGCCGGTGGCATCGTCCGTCAGTTTGCCGCTATCGCCTACCTGGCCGCCCATTTCGGCATAGAAAGGCGTCTTGTCCAAGATAACCTGGAAGAATGTGCGATTTTTCTGGGTCACCTGACGGTAGCGCAGAATGTGCGATGTGGTAGAGGTTTCGTCATAGCCGACAAAGCTCTCCTCGCCCTCGGACAGGATTACCCAGTCGCCGGCGGTGACGGCGGCAGCATTGCGTGCGCGCGTCTTCTGAGCCAGCATCTCGCGGTCAAAACCTTCCTGATCGAGGTCCATACCTTGTTCCTTGAGGATAAGGCGTGTCAGGTCCAAGGGGAATCCGTATGTATCATATAATGTGAATGCCTGCTTGCCGTCGATGACGGTGCGGCTCTCGGCACGAGCGGTCGCGATGGCGCTTTCGAGCATCGCAATACCCTTGTCGAGAGTGCGCAGGAAGGCATCTTCTTCTTCCTTGATGACGCGAATGATGAGGTCGCGCTGAGCCTTGAGTTCGGGATAGGCATCGCCCATAACGTCTATGAGGGTGTCCACCAAGCGATACATAAAGGCATTCTTTTGACCTAAGAATGTGTAGGCATAGCGCACGGCGCGGCGCAGAATGCGACGAATGACATAGCCGGCTTTGGCATTGGAGGGCAGTTGAGAATCGGCAATGGAGAATGCTATGGTGCGGGTGTGGTCGGCGATGACGCGCATGGCGATGTCGACACGTTTATCCTTACCGTATTCATAACCCGAAAGTTCGGCAATCTTACCTATTAGCGGAGTGAACACATCCGTATCGTAGTTGGAGGTCTTGCCCTGCAAAGCCATGCAGAGGCGTTCGAAGCCCATACCGGTATCGATGACGCGTGCGGGCAGCGGCTCGAGTTTGCCGTCGGCCATGCGCTGGAACTGCATAAACACGAGGTTCCAGATTTCGATAACCTGAGGATGATCCTTATTTATAAGTTCGACACCGGGCAGGGCTGCACGTTCGGCATCGCTACGCAGGTCGATGTGAATTTCGCTACAGGGGCCGCAAGGTCCGGTATCGCCCATTTCCCAGAAATTGTCGTGGCGATTGCCGTTGATGATATGGTCCTTGGGCAGGTGCTTCTCCCAGATGGCGGCGGCTTCATCATCGCGTCCCACCCCGTCGGCCTTATCGCCTTCGAATACGGTGGCATAAAGGCGCGCCGGGTCCAACTTGAGTACGTCCACCAGGTATTCCCATGCCCAGTCGATGGCTTCCTGCTTGAAGTAATCACCGAAAGACCAGTTGCCGAGCATCTCGAACATTGTATGGTGGTAGGTATCCATTCCGACTTCTTCGAGGTCGTTGTGCTTGCCGGACACTCGCAGACATTTCTGCGAATCGGCCACGCGGCGGTACTTGGGCGTGGCATTACCCAGGATGATATCCTTGAATTGGTTCATACCGGCGTTGGTAAACATCAGCGTGGGGTCGTCTTTAATGACCATGGGGGCTGACGGGACTATCTTGTGTCCCTTAGACTCGAAAAACTGCTTGAACGAGTCGCGTATCTGCTTTGATGTAAGCATGTTATTTTGTCTTTATGATTAGTCTGCCTATGCGGCGTTCTGCAAAATTTTGCAGAAAAGCCTATTTTGAATGTGCAAAAGTACGCGAAAGTTCTTAAATTTG
>CAVEDT010000112.1:0-1864 GCA_963614475.1 Roseburia faecis | reverse complement strand
TTGTACACCTACGACAAGCTATACTACAAAATCAGCGATGTAGCCGAAATCATCGGCGAACCGCAATCGACCTTGCGCTTTTGGGAGCGCGAGTTCACCACCCTGCGGCCCAAGCGCAGCGAGCGCGGCACACGTCTGTATACGCCCAAAGACATTGAAAAACTGCGCCTTATACGCTATCTTATCAAAGACAAAGGCCTGAAAATCGAAGCCGCCAAGCAGGCCATACGCAACGACCAAGCCGCGACCATACGCCGCTACAACGCCGTATCCAAGCTGCGCAACATTCGGCAAAGCCTTGTCGAACTGCTCGATGCACTCGACTCACGCCGCCGATAGCATCGCAGTCGCCACACCCGCCCCACACATCCGACCAATCGCGTCGTCCGACCTGCATTAGGGCCGGACACGTCCGTTTTATGCCGTCAGCTTTCGTCAGCCGCCGATTGCAGCACTATACATTCGGCAAGTTTGACAGAGAGCTCAAAATGCAAACAAATTCACTCCGAAAGACGCCCCAAAATCTACTTTTTGAAAGCGCATAAGATTTTTTCGGCATTTAATGATAAAAAAGATTTGCATATATCATTTTTTTGATAGAACTTTGCAGACGACATTATAACATAAACTAACTCCAATAGGCAACTTTATGAAGCTAATTTCTACTCTATTACTTGCAATCGCACTTCCCGTATGCGCAAGTGCAACCGTTCTGACCCCCAAAACAAGCGTCATCACCAAAAGCCCGGCCAAGAGCCTGATCGCCGTTGAAGCCACCGACTTCGCCACCAATGCCGTAGCCAAAGAAGCTGCAGCCGATGTCACCCTCACCTGCACCGGCGAATGCTCGTTTGAATACTACGCCGAAAGCGGCGACTGGTACTATGGCGCCGTAGACGACACCCAGCAATACGTGGTCAAACTGGACTACATCACCAAATCGGCAGACAAGAGCACCGGCACTTTCGGGCTCTCCGACCTTGATGCCGATTACTCAGGCCTGCTCGACTACACCAGCGGCAGTAAAGTCGTTCTGACCTTCAAAGAAGGCACCACCTTCACCGTGGCCGTAGAAGGCAACATCCTGACAGTCACCGGAACACTGGTATGTAGCGACGGCAAGACCTACAAACTTTCAGGCAAACACGACCTTTCGGCCGGCAACAAATACGATATGTCCGACCAGGATGTCGACGTATCCTTCACATCCGAAGAAGCTACCGTAACCACCGAAGACGGTTACCTGTTTGTCGACGCTATCAACAGCGCCAAACAGTACTTCTCGATAGTCATCAAGCCCAACACCAACCCCAACGGCGTAGGCACATACGAAATCAACTCGACCTTCGAGGCCGGAACCGTTCAGGCCGGTGACATCGATGGCACGACAGTATATCCCACATTCTACGGCACATTGACCGATGACAACAGCCTCAACGTGCCCCTATTCCTCTGCACCGCCGGAACAGTCGAAGTAGCTTTCGATGACGCCGGAAACATCAAACTCAACGTCAACGCCACCAACACCTGGGGCCGTACAGCCAAGATCAAAGTCAACTGGTCGGCCGGCGTCGAGGACATCACCGTAGACAAGACTCAAGGCGTCCGTAAAGTCATCGAAAACGGCCGCATCGTCATCCTCAAAGACGGACACAAATACAACACCCTCGGCATCGAAGTAAAGTAACACTTCGACACCTCAGAGTGATGTAGCATTCTACATCAAAATACTCCTTACTCGAGCCCGGCTTGGTCTGCCCCCAAGCCGGGCTTATTTTTACTGACGGCACCTATCCTTAAAGCCGGTCGATTCCGTTTTACCATTAACCACTTTTGGCATACAACACCTATGTGTGCCATTTTC
>CAVEDT010000111.1:0-5816 GCA_963614475.1 Roseburia faecis | reverse complement strand
TCTTTGACAGTATTGTCGCTGTGCACGGGCCTATAGTCCAAAGTCCGGCGATGAGTATTGCTGTAGGAGCCATTATTATAGGTATAGCTATAGGCATCACCTTTGTACACAACGGCTCGTCCGGCGGCACCGACATCGTGGCCGCTATGGTTTCCAAACGTTCCAACGTTTCGATAGGGCGCACGATGCTTTGTACCGACTTCTTCATCATATCATCGTCCTACTTCCTGTTCCACGACATCAATAAAGTGATATACGGTCTTGTGGTGACGGGTATTATCTCGTATGTGGCAGATATGGTAATCAATACCAACCGCCAGGCTGTGCAGTTTACTATAATATCGCCGCGATGGAGCGAGATAGCCACGGCCATCAACAACGACGCTCACCGCGGATGTACCGTGGTGGATGCCATGGGTTGGTACAGCAAAACGTCTGTGAAGATGCTTGTTGTAGTGTGCCGTAAAATCGAGTCTGTCACCATCTTCCGTATTGTTAAATCTATTGACAGTGATGCCTTTATCACGCAAGGCAATGTCAACGGTGTTTACGGACGCGGATTTGACCAAATGAAGGTAAAGATGAAACCCGATGGTCAGCGCGAGGGTGACGACCTGTCGCGTCGTATCGATGCTGCAGCCATGGGCGACCACGGTATAGGCGGCGCAGCCGAGGACCCGTTCAGACACGCACATTCGGCCCGAGCCACTGTCGAGGAAGAACGGATGCGCAGCGGAGGCCAGCCGTCCAGCCGTATATAAGCCACAATATATGACAAAAATCAGCAGATATGTCAATACATAAATATATAGCAACTACCATATTAGCCATAGCCGCAGTATGCATGCCGAGTACTGCGGCAGCCGAGGATACCCATCCGTTTATGGACACGTCACGTCCGTCCAAACCGGTGGATATAGGCGTACATGTCGGGTTGGGCGTCTCCACCCAAATACAGAATTACGCTTCCGCCGTGCCCGGATGTGCCGACTTTCACCTCTCCTCCGGGTTGCAAAGTGCCTTCGGCGCTACCATAGAAGTGCCGTTGCGCCGCTATATAGCCATAGGTACCGGTGCCGATTTCGTAATCAGCAACAACTCGTGGGCAATGACGGTCATCAATTCCGAACCTAATACGGTCAGTACATTATATTGCCGCAATACCTATCGCGCTCTCGAAATTCCGATATACTTATCTCTGCGCTTCAATTTGGGATCTCGTATCACTTGGACAAACGAAGGCGGTATGTACCTCAGCTTCGGTACCGGCGGGCGCACACGTATTACGTCCTACTCGGCGGCAGTCAACCAGTTGGGACAGCAGCAGGTGACACGTACTCGGTACGACCACCCGTATTACAATGCAGACACTCCGATACTCAATGGCTTCGGACGCAACGACGTCGGCATACACCTCTCCACCGGACTACAGTACCTGCGCCGTTGGACACTCAAGGCTGTTATACGTTACGGCTTCAGGGATATAGCACGCAATTATGGCGTACTTGACGTGAATGTCCACAACCTGGCCTTCTCGTTCCGTCTGGGGTACACATTTTGATATTCGGACTTTTTCTTTCGTCCGTACACGATTTACGGCACAACAATACAGCCCATTAGGGTATTATAGGATATGACAGCACACACATCCGGCGATTCGTCGGTACATAGCGATTGGGATCGCCAACACCTATGGCATCCGTATACATCAACTATTGACCCGCTGCCCACCTACAAGGTGGACCATGCCAAAGGATGTATCATTACATTGTCTGACGGCACCGAACTGGTGGACGGAATGTCCTCGTGGTGGTGCGTCATACACGGATACAACAATGAGGATATAAATGCCGCTGCCACCGAACAGCTTTCACGTATGAGTCACGTAATGTTCGGCGGATTGACGCACGATCCGGCAATTACGCTGGGTAAGATGCTCTTGGATGTCGCACCCGAGGGCATGAATAATATATTCTATGCCGATAGCGGCAGTGTGGCGGTGGAAGTGGCTATGAAAATGGCCGTACAGGCTGCAATATCGCGTAGCGGTGACCACGGTAAGACCAATTTTGTAACGATACGTCGCGGTTATCACGGCGATACGTGGAACGCTATGAGCGTTTGCGATCCCGTCACCGGAATGCATACCGCCTTCGGCACATCGCTGCCTATACGCTACTTTGTCCCCTCGCCCCAATCGCGTTTCGACGGCGAATGGGATGCCTGCGACATCCAACCGTTGCAGAAAGTGCTCGAAGAACACCATGACGAAATAGCCGCGCTCATACTCGAGCCCATAGTTCAAGGCGCCGGCGGTATGTGGTTTTACCATCCCGAATATCTGCGTCAGGCACGCAAACTTTGCGATAAGTATGGCGTGTACCTTATTTTTGACGAAATAGCCACCGGATTCTGGCGCACGGGTCATTTCTTCGCCTCGGAATATGCCGGAGTGGTACCTGATATTATGTGTATAGGCAAGGGCCTGACTGCGGGCTACCTTACCATGAGCGCCGTGCTCACGACGAAAGATGTGGCCGATACCATCAGTCGCGGTGAAGCCGGAGTGCTGATGCACGGGCCTACGTTTATGGGTAACCCCTTGGCTTGCGCTATAGCCGTGGCCTCGTTGCGCCTGCTCAATAGTCAGGATATGCATGCGCGTATAGCCCATATCAACGAGATTATTACGCGGCACTTGGCTCCGGCTCGCAGCCTGCCCAACGTCGCCGATGTGCGTACAATAGGCGCTATAGGCGTCGTTGAGATGCGCAATCCCGTGGATGTCGGCGAGTTTCAGAAAATCTGCGTCAAGCGAGGCGTCTGGATACGCCCCTTCGGACGCAACGTATACATTATGCCGCCGTACGTGATCGAGGATGCCCAATTGGGGTTCCTTACCGACACTATGGTGGATATTGTGAAGGCCTTGCCGTAATAGCACAGCTGTGAAGACGATAGAAGAAACCCTGCGGCGACTTGCCGACAGCGGCAATTTGCGAGTTATTCCGCATGAGGTCGCTACGTCAGGCGAGGAAGTCCTTGATTTGACGTCTAACGACTACCTTGGCTTAGCCGGGGATGTCGAGTTGCGCCATCGTTTCCGAGAGAGCCTTGACGATGACGATTTTATGCCTACGGCCAGTGCCTCGCGCCTCCTGGCTACGCATCAGCGTCGTTTTGACGAACTGGAAGCACTTCTGAGCGAACTATATGGCAAGCCTGCGTTGCTGTTCAATAGTGGTTATCATGCCAATACGGGAATGATTGCCGCCTTGGGCGACAAAAATACGCTGATACTTGCCGACCGCTTGGTGCACGCCTCCATTATCGATGGAATGAGGCTGAGCGGAGCGCGTTTTATGCGCTATGCCCACAACGACTACGGGCACCTCGAGACGCTTATACACAAATTCGGCGGAGAGTATGCGCGCGTACTCATTGTCTCCGAATCCGTATTTTCGATGGACGGCGACCGGGCGGATATTGCTGCGCTTGTAGAATGCAAACGTTTACTTCCCAATGCGTTGCTGTATATAGATGAAGCCCATGCCGTGGGCGTATGCGGCCCGCGTGGATTGGGTCTGGCCGTGCCGTATCTCGATGATGTGGACATACTTGTGGGTACGCTGGGCAAGGCCTTGGCCTCGCAAGGCGCTTATGCAATACTTTCGGAAACGTTGCGCGAATATATGGTCAATACCGCGCGTTCGCTGATTTTCTCCACGGCCTTGCCGCCCCTGTCAGCCCAATGGAGTGCCTATGTCATACGCCGGTCGGTCGATATGGAAGACCGTCGTTGTCGCCTCGAGGAAGTATGTCGTGCGGTGGCTTCCGCAGTCAATGCCTCCGGTCTGACCAAGTATGAGGTGGCACCGTCGCACATTATTCCTATAATAATAGGGGACGCGACACGTGCCGTCAATCTCTCTAAAGCGTTGAAACGTCGAGGGGTGCTATGCCTACCCATAAGAGTCCCCACCGTGCCACCCGGCACTGAGCGACTGCGCTTGTCGCTCAACGCCGCCATCACCAATCGGGACATACAGCATATTGCCAAGGCATTTGCCGAGGTGGCTGCAATGGAAATTTAGAGTCTTAAAACGGAGTTAGGCGAGCCGTGATGAAGGCTGACATCGAACTTTTGGCACGGTTATTGCATTTTACTTTTAGAACATTCGTGAGTAAAAATTAACCATTGGAGAAGGCAAACAATAAAGCCTAAAACGGTTTTCGCTTACGAATTAAAAAATATTAAGTAAAAAAAGGTGTGCTAAATTAACAAAAAGGCATACCTTTGCAGAGAATAGCAACATAATGTTATCATCTATCAATATGAAAAAGATTATTCTTTTGGCTGCTATTGCACTAGGTGCAATGTCAGCACAGGCTCAAGCAGTTGAGTCTCCCAAATTCTTTGACAATTGGTCGATAGGTCTTGACGGTGGTGTCACCACTCCGTTGAAGAACTATTCCTTCTTCCCCAACATGCGCGGCTTGGTAGGTCTGCACATCGACAAGCAGATTACTCCTGCCTTCGCTCTCGGCGTTGAAGGCCAGTTCGGCGTCAACACTTCCTCCTGGACACAGGAAATCCACTCGCGCACCGCTTTCGACAACTCGTATGTAGGTGTCTATGGCAAGGTTGATCTCTTCAACTTCTTCGGCGGTTACAAGTGCGAAACTCGTCCCTTCACCATCGAGGCTCTTGCCGGTGCCGGTTGGGGACACAATTTCAATACCAGCTATATAGAAGCAGAACGTCTGGTATATCGTCCTGACTACAACTACTTTGTAACCAAGGCTGGTCTGAACTTCAACTTCAACGTTTCGGAGAAGGTGACCATCTCCCTCCAGCCCAGCATCGCATGGAACATGGACGGTAATGGTTCGCAGAGCAACACCTACTATGATGTCAACCGCGCCGTATTCAACCTTCAGGCAGGTGTGACATACCACTTCGGCCCCGGCTTCACTTGCGTTAAGCCCTTCAACCAAGCCGAAATCGATGCTCTCAACGGCCAAATCAACGAACTCCGCGGTCAGCTGAATGACTGCAACGCTAACGCCGCCGCTTGGGAAGCTAAGGCCAATGGTCTTGCCAACGAACTGGCTGCTTGCAAGAACCGCAAACCCGAAGTCGTTCAGGTCAAAGAAGAAACCAACATCCTCAATAGCGTACGTCTCGTATTCTTCCGCATTGGTTCGTCCGCAATCACTGCCGACCAGCAGCCCAATGTCGAAATGGTAGCTTCCTACCTGAAGAACCACAAAGATGCCAAGGTTGACATCAAGGGTTACGCTTCGCCCGACGGTTCCGAGGAAATCAACGTTCGTCTTGCCAATGCACGTGCACAGGCAGTGAAGGATGCCCTCATCAACAAGTATAAGATTAGCGCCAACCGCATCAATGCACAGGGCGAAGGTATCGGCAACATGTTCTCCGAAGAGAGCTGGAACCGTGTCAGCGTCTGCACCATCGAAGACGGTAACAACAAGTAATCAAAGCCTGATTCGGACGAGTTTTATCGTCTGATTTAGACTCAAATACATGGTCGGCGACCACACCTCAGGGTGAGCGGTCGCCGACTTTTTTTATGTAATGTGCCTTGCGATGCAGCGGAAACGCTCGTATGGTCGGAGAGTGCCTGGGACCGCGCGTAATGACGCTTGAGCTTCGGGGTGACTCGCTTAAAAGTAAGCATCCGAAACAAGCCGACTTGTCAGGACAAAAAAAATCTCGCGGGATTACTCGCGAGAATTTTTGTAGTAGAAGGGCAGCATTTGTTTTATTCGTTCCGGCGGAGTGTCATCGT
>CAVEDT010000110.1:0-5835 GCA_963614475.1 Roseburia faecis | reverse complement strand
CCATAAGGGTGGGGTAGGTGAGCAGTCCGGCGCTGACGCGCTTGTTGCTGTCGCCGCCGAAGAGCTGGTGCTCGAACGCCTCATCCTCCTCTTTGGTCATGGAGGAAGCGTCGCTTCCGGGAGCAGCCAGGCCCAAGGCCTTGCGTGCCTTATCCTTGAAAGAAGTGGTGCGCATCAGCTCGCCCACGCCTACGTGCATATTCAGCAGCAGGTACATTTCCGAGATTTCGGGGATGTCGCTTTGGACGAATATGGCGGCCTTGTCCGGGTCGATGCCGGCGGCCAGGTATTGTGCCAGAATGTTCTTGACGTTAGCGTGTAGCGCTTCCGGATCGGTATTGGTGGTCAGGGCGTGCAAATCCGCGATGAAGAAAAAGCAGTCAAAATCGTCCTGCATTTTGACAAACTTGCGCAGGGCTCCAAAGTAGTTGCCCAGGTGCAGATTGCCGGTAGGACGAATACCGCTAAGTACGATGTCTTTGCTCATATATATAATAATGTATTGCTAATTGTCTATGCACTCGTTTTTATCGTACAAAGGTAGCTATAAAATGGGAAACGGACGTCAGGTACGGGCAAATATTTGGCGACAACCGTCACAAAACGTCGAGGATTAAAAAAAAATGTGTACATTTGTAGGCTTACTTGTATACACAAGCTGACAATACAAAATACACATATACACCAAACACATCCATATCCCCTATGAAACCTTATGTAGTAGGTATAGACTTGGGCGGAACCAACACCGTGTTCGGCATCGTCGATGCACGCGGCGTGGTCATAGCCTCGTCTTCCATCAAAACGTGCAAACACAACACTGTAGAAGGCTTTATCGACGACCTTTACACCGAACTCACTCGTCTGATTAAGGCCAATGATGCCGAAGGCAAAATCCACGGCATCGGTATCGGTGCACCCAACGCCAATTACTATACCGGCATGATTGAAGACGCTGTCAATCTGCCGTGGCCTACGCCCATACCCCTGGCCAAGCTGATCAGCGAAAAATTCGGCATACCCGTGACCATCACCAATGACGCTAATGCCGCCGCTATAGGCGAGATGACCTACGGTGCCGCTCGCGGTCTCAAGGACTTTATAATGATTACCCTCGGTACCGGCGTGGGCAGCGGCATCGTCATTAACGGCCAACTGGTATACGGTCACGACGGATTTGCCGGCGAACTGGGCCACGTCATCATGAAACGTAACAACGGCCGTCTATGCGGCTGCGGTCGTACGGGCTGTCTCGAAGCATACTGCTCGGCCACAGGCGTGGCTCGTACCGCACGCGAGTTCCTTGAAATACGCAAGGAACCCTCGCTGTTGCGCAACCTCCATATCGAAGACATCACCTCCAAGGATGTATACGATGCAGCCATGAGCGGCGATGCACTCGCCAAGGAAATCTTTGAGTACACCGGCGATCTGCTTGGTCAGGCCTTCGCCGATATGGTCGTATTCTCCTCGCCCGAGGCGTTCATCCTCTTCGGCGGACTTGCTCGCAGCGGCGAACTGCTGCTGCGTCCCTTGCGCGAATCACTCGACCGCAACATCATGTCCATATTCAAGGGCAAACCCAAAGTGCTGCTCAGTGAACTCAAGGAAGCCGATGCCGCCATACTCGGGGCCAGTGCTCTGGGCTGGGAAGCCAAGAATGAGGACTGAGAAAATTTACACAAATAATGTTAATGTATAAGGATGAACCGATAGCAATGTGTATCTTTGCGCAAAGTATGTCGGGCAAAGAGTTGTCATAACGGCATAAAAAACGCAATTACTCATCCTTAAATAAACGTTACAACCATTTATGAAGAAAATTCTGACACTCATCATGGCTGCTGCCGTGTCTGCTCTCGGCGCCATGGCACAAGCTCCTGCTACGCAGCCTACGCAGAATACCTGCGAAAAGACTGAAAAATGTGAGAAAGGCCACAAGTGTTGCAAAGGCGATAAAGCTACAAAATGCGACAAAGCCGGCAAGTGCGACAAGTGCACCAAGGGCGCAGAAGGTGCCAAATGCTGCAAAGGCGAAAAGGCTGCTGAAGCACCCAAGTGCTGCAAAGTAAAAGAAAACGGCGAAAAGAAGTGCTCCGATACCGTTGAAGGTGGCAAATGCTGCAAGGGCGATAAGGCCACCAAGTGCAATAAAGGCGAAGGCCACAAATGCACAAAGGGCGAAGGTCACAAGTGCACCAAAGGTGAAGGTGGCAAGTGCTGCAAAGGCGATAAGGCCACAAAATGCACCAAAGGCGAAGGCGGCAAATGCTGCAAGGAAAAAAAGGCCGAAAAATAAGACACTGAACCATATATGATACCTGCGGGTGCCTGCCATACGGCAGACATCCGCTGTCTTTTTGTGCGGCCCTGTGTGTCGAGGCCATATATACATCAATCTACACATCAATTTACACTTCAATCTTCATCCTATCCACATCTCCGCTTTTGGGCTGTTTTGGGGCTGTCCTAATTGAAAAAAAGTTCGTAACTTTGCAAGCAAATGCACGTGCTGCATCCCGTCAAGGCTGTGGCAACGATAGACATCCTATTGAAAAAGACTGCATTATATATCATATCGGCGGTGATGGCACCGGCGTTGTGGTCGGCAGTGGACGGCGTATGCGCAGCTTTGAGCTCGGGCGCCACATTCCGTACCGACATTCATGACACAAAAGCGGACACGTCCACGATGTCCGCGCAGGCCGAAAGCCTTACCCCTGTATCTGTCTTGCGCCCTCCGCACAAGACCGGTTTGTTGTTGTCTGACAGTACGACCGAATTATCTGCCACTGCATTGAGTGACAGTATGGTACGCGCATCTCTCGCCGAAGCTGAGACGACGGCTCCGGCGACCGTGTCTCACGTGGGTGACAGCGTTCCCGCGAGACCGCGCCGTGTGGTACGCCGCAAAGTAGACTTGGACAATGCCGTAGCCTTTGCCTCCAAGGACTCGATGGTGATGATACGTCGCGACTCGGCAATAATGTACGGCGAAAGCTCTGTATCGTATGGCGACTTCAAACTCAATGCCGCCGAAATTGATATGGACCTCCGCGACAATACCGTATATGCCGTCAGTACCACCGATACGGCCGGCGAAGAAATAGGCAAGCCCGTATTCACCGAAGGCGGAACAGACTATGCGGCACATAATATGCGGTACAATTTCAAGACCCGTAAAGGTATACTCTATGATGTGCTTACCCAGCAGGGCGAAGGCTTCCTGCAAGGTGGAGTGACCAAGAAAGACAGCGCCGGAGTATACTACTTCCAGAACGGGAAATACACCACTTGTGACGACCATGACTGCCCCCACTTCTATTTCCAGATAACCAAGGGCAAGATGCAACCCGGCAAGAATGTCGTGACCGGTCCCACCTATCTGGTCCTTGCCGGACTGCCGTTGCCGGTGGCTGTGCCTTTCGGATACTTCCCCTTCACCGAGACATACTCGTCAGGTGTGATATTCCCGACTTTCGGCGATGACTACAATCGCGGCTTCTATCTGCGTGACGGCGGTTACTACTTCGCCATAAATCAGAATATGGACCTTGCACTCACCGGCGAAGTCTACACCAAGGGCTCGTGGGGCTTGTCCGCCAAGTCGCGCTACGTCAAACGCTACCGCTATTCAGGCAACTTCGACATCTCCTACCTCAAGACCATACTCGGAGACAAAGGCCTGCCCGATTACTCCAAGCAAACCAACTTTCAAGTCCTATGGAGTCACTCGCAGGACTCCAAGGCCAATCCCAATATGTCGCTGTCCGCCTCCGTCAACTTCACCACCAGCGGATATACGCGCAACGACCTCAACTCCTACTACTCCTCGGCTTTCACCGAGAATACCAAGAGTTCGTCCGTCAACCTCACCTACCGCATACCCAACAGCAAGTGGTCGTTCTCGGCGGCACTCAACCTCTCGCAACGTACCCAGGACTCCACAGTAAGCGTCAGCTTCCCCAACTTGACCATAACCATGAGCCAATTGGCCCCCTTCAAGCGCAAGCATGCCGTGGGAGCCGAACGCTGGTACGAGAAAATCAAGATGTCCTATTCGGGACAATTGCAAAACTCTCTGACCGCACGTCAAGACGAGTTCTTCAAAAAAAGCCTGATTAAAGATTGGCGCAACGGCATGAAGCACACCATACCTATCAGCGCCACTTTCAGTGTCTTCAAGTACATCAACGTCACCCCCTCGATATCCATCACCGACCGTATGTATACCTCTAAGATACGTCGTCAGTGGGATCCCAACGCCGCCGTCGAAGTGTGCGACACCAGCTATTCGTTCTACAACGTATGGGACTTCAACGCTTCCGTCGGCTTGGATACTCGTATCTACGGCTTCTTCCAGCCTATGAAATTCCTGGGTGACAAAGTCAAGATGATACGTCACGTGATGACCCCCTCGATAAGCTTCAGCGGCGCTCCCGACTTCGGGTCCTCCTTCTTCGGGTATTACGGCAGCTACGACCGTCCCGGACCTAACGGCGAGATACAACACGTGACATATTCGCGATTCCCCAACGGCCTGTTCGGTGTCCCCGGACGCGGCAAAACCGGGTCGCTTAACTTCTCGCTGGCCAACAACTTGGAAATGAAGGTCAAGAGCGACAACGACTCTACCGGCGAGAAAAAAATCTCGCTTATCGAGAACTTCACAATATCTCAGTCCTACAACTTTGCAGCCGACTCGCTCAATTGGTCCAATATTAACACCTCGATGCTGCTGCGTATCACCAAGGGTTTCAACCTTAATTTGGCAGCCGTCTGGGATGTATATACCTACCAGCTCAACGAATACGGCAATCCCGTACGCGTCAATATCCCGCGTTGGAAAGCCGGTAAGGGCTTGGGCCGCTTATCCAGTACAGGTACATCGTTCTCATACACTTTCAACAACGACACTTTCAAGCGCAAGTCCAAGGATAAAAACAAGAACAATAATAACCGAGACAACGAGCCTCCGCCATCGCCCGATGACAGATACGCCTCGGCCAACGGGGACGACGGCGAGGACGAAAACCTCGGTGCCGAATTCGACCGCGACGGATACATGAAATGGCAAGTGCCGTGGAGCCTGAGCGTCAACTACTCCATAGGCTACTCGTACGGCGATTTCAATAAGGAAAAAATGGAGTACAACGGCAAGATTACGCAGAACCTCAGTTTCAGCGGCAATATCAGGCCGACTAAAAACTGGAACTTCTCGTTCTCAGCCTCCTACAACTTCGATACCCATAAATTAGCTTATATGAACTGTAACATCTCGCGCGACCTGCACTGCTTTACAATGCGCGCCAGCTTTGTGCCCGTAGGACCGTACAAGAGTTACAACTTCCATATATCGGTAAAAAGCTCGCTGCTCTCCGACTTCAAATACGACAAACGTTCCTCCCTGTCCAACGGCGTCACCTGGTATTGACCGGGGCGCGGCAAAACACGGCAAGGTGCACAGGCGTAAGGCAATACAGCACGATGCAATCGAGCGAAAAAATATTGATAAAAAGATAAATACAATAAACAACATATAACACAAAACATCATACCATGTACAGGACCAAAACCTGCGGAGAACTCCGCCTCTCCGATGCCGGCAGCCAAGTGACGCTTGCCGGATGGGTGCAGCGCGTACGCCGTCTCGGAGGCATGACCTTCGTCGACCTTCGCGACCGCTATGGTATCACCCAGCTCGTCTTTGATGCCGCAGACGATGCCGCTCTCACCGACGATGCCTCGCATCTCGGCCGTGAGTACGTCATCCAAGCCACCGGCATCGTACGCGAGCGCACCAGCAAAAACCCGCACTTGGCCACCGGTGACATC
>CAVEDT010000109.1:0-5853 GCA_963614475.1 Roseburia faecis | reverse complement strand
GCCGTACCTTATGCCAACCGCTATGTCGACCTCGAAAGCTTGTGTGTACGACTTACGGCAATAGTCAGACGTTTGAATGTTAGTGATTTGCCTGTCGTTATGGTGGGCCATGCCACGGTGGACGAGTTGATTACTGCAAACCGGGCCGATGTGGCTGCCGGCTACGGCGGCGAGATTTCGGAGACGCGCAATGACGACGGTGACGTACATCCGGTCATTGGCACTATTGAGGGCCGCTCTTTGAGCGTATGGGGCAACGGCTTCGATTATCTCGCACTGGGGCATATTCACGGCCGATATGTATTCTATGACGATGCCACGCATGCCACTGCTGCATATAGCGGCAGCCTGCTACCCACGAGTTTCGACCAAGCCTATGCGCCGCACGGTGTGTATATCGTGGATGTACCCGGGCGCAATTGTGGTCCTGTGACTATGGAATTTAAGGAAATCAAGCCCTTGAGACCTATGGTGACCATACCTAACTTCGGCACATATACATGGGATCAGGCTATTTCAGCGCTCCAAGATTACGACCCGTCGGCTATGACATATATACGGTTGAATATTAAGCAAAAAGATGGTTTGCCTCAAGGGTATATTATGCAGGCACGCAAGGTGGTCGAGGAGCGCGGCTGTCGCTGTATCATCAGTACAGCCAATTATACGCGACAACTGGACGAAACACAGGACGCGCCTGAAGATACCGTGCTAAGTTTCAGTGATTTTGAGAATAAATCGCCCCGAGATATCGCCCGTATGTACGCCGTCGAAAAAAAACTGGCCAATTGGGATGATGAGATGGAGCGGATGTTGCAAGGAGTTCTTGACGAAGTTGAAGAGGAGGACCGCAGCAAGTAAGTCTCGCAGCACCCGCCGATGCTTGTCTCTCCGACAAGATTCGCGGATAGTGTCACTTTATCAGGGTCAAATAAAACAACCATTTACCGATGAAAATCAAGAAAATAGCGATACACAATATAGCTACCATTACAGATTACGTGCTTGATATGGAGCAAGCCCCGATGCGCAAGGCCGATTTGGTGCTGATATGCGGTGAAACCGGTGCCGGCAAGACGACCATACTTGATGCGATATGCCTGGCCTTATACGGTCGTACCCCGCGTATGGAAGATACCGATATGACCACTCGTCGAAGTCGATCCGAAAATAAGGATACTTCCGCATTGGGTATGGACGATGTGCGACAGATGATGACCACCGACACTTCCGAGTCGTGGGCGCTGATGTCGTTCGCTGTTAAGAACAATGGCGCCGATTGTGTATACACTGCCGGGTGGTATTGCTCGTGCGGCAACGGGCGCACCTTTGAGGCATTTATCAAGGGTGCCGCCGGCCGAAAAAGCCGCAATAATGGCTACCGCGACGCCGTCAATTTCCTTGTGCCGGGCGATGTGATTACTGAAACCGGAACTGTGGCTGTGCGCGACGGTAATGAAGTCATAGACAGACGCGTGCACGACGAGGTCAAGCGCCTTGTCGGCTTGGATTTCAGCCAATTTTGTCGCACGACGATGCTGGCACAAGGCCAGTTCTCCAAATTCTACAAGAGCTCGGATGCGGACAAGGGCGTGATTCTCGAAAAAATTCTGGGAAATAATGTGTACTCACGTGTCGGCAAACGTATTTACGAAAAAAAGCGCGACGCCCAACTCGCCCTTGATCGACTCAATGACCGCCTCGGCGACCTCAAGCCGATGACCGAAGACGAGCGTCAGGATGTCAAAGAAGCCATTGACAAACAGAAGGCTGCGGCTGCATCTGCCGACACGGTATGTCGCAAGATTGACATACGCCTTACGTGGCTGTCCGCCGATGCCGACATCAAAGCCTCGGAGTTTGCCGCCGTCAATAGAAAAAAAGCGGCCGAAGAAGCTTTGACCACTCCGGAGTACAAAGCTGCTGCGGCGCAGGTGGCCTTGTTTGATGATGCTGCCGCCGTCATCAATGCTTTGCGCGAGGTTCAAGGCAATAAAAAGCGAAATGAAGACAGTCGAAAAGCGCTGGAAATGTGCGCTATGAGGCTTATCGGCGCTGCTCGCGAGCTCGAAAAACAAGACACACGACTTAAGGGCGAAAGAGCCAAGTTGCAAGCCGAGGAAGACGATTACGCCACTCGAGCCCCGCATCGTGAAGTGTTTGCCCACGACGAGCAATTTGTCAAGGCCCTCAACGCTATTGTGTCGTCCGATAAATCGATACAGAAATACCGTTTCGACCTTGACGAAAAACGCAAGGCCGAGTCCGAGGCCAAGGCTGCACAATCCAAGGCGGAAAAAGATTTGGAAGTAGCGCAGAAAGCCCTGGATGCCGCCGTTTCGGCGGTCAAAGACGGAGAGGAAAAATTGGCGGTGATGAAGCCCGAAGAAGTTAATGCCGACCGCACTCGCCAGGCCATGCGTCGAGGTCGCTTGGTCTCGCTGCGTGCAGCCGTCGGCGAATTGCAAGCCCGTCAGACCGAAAAGGCCGAGGCCGGGAAAAAACTGAGCGAAAACAAAGAAATCATCAGCCGAACATCCAAGGAGATAGACCGAATAGACCCTTCGATAGATACGGCGGATAAGGCTCTGAAAGCTGTCGAAAATGCTTATGCTTTGGCCAATATGGCGGCCGGTAAGGATCTGGACACACTTCGCAGCCACCTCGAAGTCGGGTGCATGTGTCCGTTGTGCCGGCAGAAGATAGAACACGCTTTGCCTAAGCATAGCGACTTGGTGGACGAATGTAACGTCATCAAAGCGCAAAAAGACTTGGCGCAGAAGAGTTTGGATGAATTGCGCGACCGCCGCAACGCCCTTGTACGCCAAAAGACGACGGCCGAGGAAATGTGCAAACAGGTCGGACGTTCGCTCGAAAAGATAGAGGCCGACATCGATACGCGCCAAAAGGCTATAGATAAAGAAATTGATGACCTTCAAATTGAGACGGCCGACATCGAGAATATAAAAACTCGTATTAAGGCATTGGATGAGGAGGCTCGACGCACCGAACAAACCTTGCAGTCGATAGGCGAGGTGCAGAAGCAGTTGGACGCATCGCGAAAGACAGTGGACCGCTGCACGAAAGCCCGTGACATAGCACGCGAAAGCCACGGAAAGGCCGTCAATGAGCTTACGAAAATCCAATCGACTATCAAGCAGATAGACAAAGCATTGAAAGATGCCGAGACAACCAAAAGCGAGAGTCTGAATGTAGTCGAAAGCATCGATACTGAACACCTATTCGGCGATATTCACGAAGTGTCGGGCCAAGTCGTCAGTGACGCATACGCCGCTGCACGCAAGGCTGATAAGGGCCAAAAAAGCTTGATAGACAGCCAACGACACAATGTCGAATTGCACGAACGTGCACTTGGCGAAATGCAAAAATTGTATGCACAAGCCGGGGAAGCTATGCCCGAAGGTATGGTCGAGGAATATGTTGCGAACACCGCCGCGCAACCTGTAGGCGGAGTTTTGACGCCTATCGAAGCTTTGGAGGACGTCAGCGTAGACACCCTCAATCGCCTTATGCGTGACATTGCCGCCGCCAAGTCCGCTTTGGACGAAATAGCAGCCAAGGCCAAGGCTTGCGAAGCGGCGGTGCAAGAATATCTCAACGAACATGACGACATCTCGCGCGACGAACTGGCACGCCTGGCCGCTACGGATCTGCGCGAAATACAGCAAATGCGTGGCGAAATCGGTAAGGCGCAGCAGGCTGTCAGTGAGGCTCGTGCACGTCTGGCCGAGACGCAGCGTCGTGCAGCCGAGCATGCCGAAGCGGACGGCAATGCCCCATTGTCCGAAATCGAGGGCGACGAAGCCGTGCATCGACTTCAGGAGGCCAAGACCGAGTCGTCGCAACGCCGCGATGCCGCCAACGGTGAGATTGGCCGTATGTGCCAACGACTCGAAGCGGACGATGCGCTGCATAGCGAGCATCAGACGCTGTTGGAGCAAGTGAACGAGGCCAAGGTCAAGTATGACAAATGGAATCGACTCAACGAGATACTCGGCGACTCGGTCGGCGATACCTTCCGCCGCATTGCTTTGAGCTTTGTCCTCGAATCGCTGTTGGAACGCGCCAATGTATATTTGCATAAGCTGACGCCGCAATACGACCTTGTAGGCGTGCGTGGTACACTTAATATAAATATCCGCGACATCGGTCGCGGCGGAGTCATTCGCTCGGGCAATACCCCTTCGGGCGGAGAAACTTTCCTGGTGTCGCTGGCTCTGTCATTGGCCTTGAGCGAAATTAGTGACAGCCTTGCCGTGGATACCCTGTTTATTGACGAAGGCTTCGGCACGCTTAGCGGCCAGCCATTGCAAAATGCCGTAGAGCTGTTGCAGTCGTTGCAGCGCGACACCTGCCGCCGCGTGGTGCTCATCAGCCACAACGCCTCGCTGCGAGAGATGATTCCTGTGCAGCTCCAACTGACCAAAGATCCGTACACTTGCACCTCGACCGTGCATGCCGTTGTCCTCTCTTGAGTTGCCGGAATAAGGTAAAGCGCAGATACATAACGATAGAACGAAAACAGTTACTCCTGCCACAGCAATCATTCGTGGCAGGGGTAACGCCCTTAATCAGAGCTTAATAAAAATACCAAACAATTCCCACAAGGGGGGGTAAAGGTACTTGGCTTAAAGGATAAGCACCGTGACGCGCGTTTGGGCGTGACGCTTAGCGGAGTACGAGTTTGCACCTTACAGCGCCGTTGTCGACTTGAAGAACTGCAATGTAGACTTGGCCGAGGGCGAGGCTGCTCAGGTTGGTTACGCGATTTGTCGAGACGATAAGTTGTCTGCCGTCGGTGTTATATATGGTCACGCTATCGAAATCGCCGTGGACGGTTAGTTGTGTGCCTTCCACCGAAATAGCGTCCGATGTTGTCGTAGCGTCTGCGATGCCCAGTGTCCCGATGCCCGTTCGGGTAATCCAATCGGTCAATATCGTGCCGCAGGAGGACGTTTGGTACGAATATATCAAAAGGCTTTCCAAAAAGACGCCTTGCGTAATCAGGCGTTTGGCGTCATTTTCGACATCGTATATGGGACTTCCACCGCTGGATACGACAAGGCCAATGCCTTTGCCGGCCATTTCATTGCCGTATCTGAAAAGAAAAGTCTGCATGGGAGCCGCCATGTGTGCCCACCATAGAGGCGTAACAATGACGACTTCATCATATAAGTCGAGGTCTAAGTCAACGTCTTTGATTGGCGGATATGAGTTCGAGTCGTAGGGGGCGTTGAGGATGGTTCGTACGAGCTGATTGCCGAGCGCGTTGCCGTTGGCTGCGTAGTCGAGACCTTCTTCGGCCGGTTGAATTTCCAGAATATCGGCGTCAGGCATCAGCCCGACGAGAGAGTTGGCTATGGTGCGGCTATTGTTGGTGTAGCTGTAGTATGCCACGAGGGTCTTGGCTTGCATTGCGACAACGGTTGTCGCAAAAAGCATTAGGAGTAATAAGCCTTTTTTCATGAGGGAAAATGCTGTAATGTGGTTGTTTTGATTGCCCAATCACTTGGCCGGGCTCGTACTCAGAGCCACGGCTAAGTGATATGTTCACGTGGCAAAATTAGGTAATGTGATGTAGTTGTATGGTATCTCGAATTCCTGCTTTGTTACCCCGAAAGCGCCTTATGAAAATTATGCCCGAAGTTTCGTTGAAACTCGATATGTCGTAACGGCGATGGATTTACTTGATGACGACCTTGCGTACGGAGTTGCCTTGGCGGCGTATGTACAGGCCGGCGGCGGCATCATCGGGGTTGATGCGTATGCCGCGCAAGTCGTAGTACTCTACGGGTGCATCGTTGTCCTCGTCAATGGCAACATCGTCAATTC
>CAVEDT010000108.1:0-5890 GCA_963614475.1 Roseburia faecis | reverse complement strand
GTGCTATGGAGACGCGCCCCGAAGCACTATACAGTAGTCCGGTATTTGCGTCGCAGTTGTATCCACGCCGCAATCTCCCGCCGCTGACGTAATCGCCGGCGACGTTTGAGGTGCTGAAGCTATCCGTTTTCTCGCCGGTGAAGGCTGCTTCGACACACAGACAGATCTTGGGGTCTTCGATATCCGGAATCAATGAGTCGACCAACTCGAGAGATGCCCTGGCTGTATTGATATCCAGCCTGAGGAAGTCCTTGCCGTCTACGCTTATGATAGATTGCGAGACAATGGAGTCGGTGGCGCCGGAAGATCCGGTGCCGTCAGTCTGCCCTCCTGTATGCGTGCAAGCGGCAGTGAGTACTGCGATGAGTGCGGCCTGTGCGGCGACCGCGTATGTGTGTAGAAGTTTCATTTTTTTGGATTGTAGCCTTGTCCGATGTTGTCGGTCTGTTGGGGGGGATTGTAAAAACAGGTTATTATTAAGGTTCTTGTTTAAGGGGGGGGAGGCTGCGTTCCGTGCGCCTGATGTCGGCGGCAGACGTCAGCTTTCGGCGACAAAGGTACTCAATTATTTTGAATTGACAATACCACGGCGCAAGATATTCGCAACAAATAATCGCGTCGGCTCAATTCGCTGTCTTAGAGAACGGTAACGGAACCGAGACCGAGAATTGAAATTCGCGGAAGAAGCATCCGAACACTTTTACCATTCGGAGGGAAGCATCTCGAAAGGCGAGATTATTTTGACCTTAAGACCCCGGACTTTGACGTAGATTTGCCCCATACCATTCTTGTTTCGGGGATGGATGTACATGCCATCAGAGTATTCATAGCCTGACTTTTGCATAGACTCGACAAACTTCTCTACGCCCTCGCGGCTTGCAAAGTCGATGGTGAGCAGTTGATCTTCCCCGTTCTTAAATACGATATTCGTCGATCCGCTTGGCTCTTGGCGATGGGCGGTCATAAATACAAACGGCGCCATTTCGTCTACATCTGCCGGCCGTTCGAACTCCTTGACGGTGAAGCCGAGCGTCTTCAAAACTTCGCCGGCTTTTGTCCTGAATCCCACGCCCATATTCCCGTCAAGTACTTCGACAAGTGCATACTGAGTCAGAGGTGCGACAGACGAGGCTTCATCCTCATCCGCTGCGGCGGACGGCTGCTTGATGTCGCTTTCAGGCTGACTTGCTATGACATCGTTATTCTGTTCTGTCGCTTCTATCGTGTCCGTGTTTTTGTCTGCCTTGTCGGCGGAGTTGCATCCGCAGGTCAGTGTGGCGATGGCGATAGTGGCGAGGATAAGCATTTTCTTGTGTCGCAGGTCGCAAGCCCGTTTCGTCGGCTTGCTCATTTCGTTTGATTGATTTTCCATATCACTAAGTTTTTAAGGGGATTTTATAATCGTAGGGGGATGGTTAGAAGCGGGCGGTGAGGGCGAAGCCGGCGCAGCGAGTCCCCAGCATGGGGGAGAGCGTCAGGGTGGGGGCGTCGGAACGTGCGGCGGCCTTTTCGCGTGCAACTCGGCGCGCCGGGTTGCGGTCAAGGAAGCCGATGAATTCGTTGACCGGATCGACAAGAAAGGCTACGATATTGCCTAATACGGGCGACCCCCAAAGTGTGTAGTTCCGGTCCACGATATGTCGCTTGATGCGATAAAAGCCTTCGCCGACGCAGCTTCCGATGAGTGGCGTCACAAACAGGTCTTGTATCGACGGGCGTTCCATGAATGCTTCGATGCCGTATTCCCATCCGACATTTGAGACGATGGTGCAGTAAAGCAGTGATTGCCAGAAGTTGAACCCGCACGAGCGTGCTGCCATAAAGTATACACCGCCGGCGTAAGGGTGCAGTACGTAGTTGAAGTAGAACTTGTCGTGGTCCCATTCGACGCCTTTATCGATGACGTGGTTGTACCAACGTTTGAACAGTGGAACGTCCTGCAATTCGGCGCGATTCCACGAGGTGGCGTCCTCGGGCAGACATTCGAGCACCAGGAGCGTACCCACAAAGGCCGAACCGAGCGCGATAGTGTTGTACCACAGGCGCTTCCAGTCGTGCGAACGAGTAGTCCACGATACCGGCATCTCGTAGGGACTTACCGGTCCCGGGTGTGCGCCGAAGCGAGAGTCCCAGTTGCAGACAATGCTGTCGGGGTGTAGCGGCGGCAGCGGCGCGGCGCATGACGTGTTCCACTGTATATCAGCCAATTCAGATATCGAGACGGGGACCGTTACTGCGTGTTTGGCCAAGGTGTCGGCAACGACAATTGAGTCGTCGGGGACGATAGTGGCTCCGTGACCGCGCATAGATGTCGCGACAACGGAGAATATGAATAAAAGAACGATGCGTTGTAACGGTCTCATCCGGTGTGTGTTGTCAAAAAAAAACTGTAGAATCTGTCGTGTTTGTAGTATCTTTGTCGTATGCCCTCTAAGCAACTGCATCGGTGAAACTCTCGAGATGATGGTGCGAGGCGTGTCGTAAGCCGGGCCGATGCATAGTCGCGTCTGAATGACGCAGCAAAGGTACATCTTTTCAAGTATAACAAAAAAACGTGGAATACGTTTTTCGACTTTTAGGCCAACAATTACCCCTTTTCGGCAAATATTGGTATGTACGGCCAATTGATGTTCTGATTGTGAACTGCTTCTCCGTAACTTGCACTTCGGGAACTAAGTCGAGGATTGGATATGTCGTGTTTTTCGGTAGAAATATCGCCTGTTTCGACAAAAACATAAAAAAACATAACGCCAAACACATACGCGGTTTCCAAATAGCCGATATAAGCAATTTTATTGCTAAATTTGCGTTATGATAGAAGGGAAGTAGGCTCCGGAGCAAATTTCGGTGCCGACTTCGTCGGGCATGTAACCAACCACACCAACAACTATCACGCGCATGAACTTGACAGTCAGCAGCATATACAAACATATACGAATACTTGCCTTTGTGGCAATACTTTTGTGCACCGTAGGTGCGGCGCACGCCCTGCCGGCGGAGACCTATGCAGCCAAATCGGCTTTGGCCTCCGGAAAATGGGTCAAAGTCAGTGTAGACGCCACCGGCATCTACCGACTGACGCCTGCGACACTGCGTCGCTGGGGCTTTACCGACCCCTCCAAGGTCAGCGTTTACGGCTACGGCGCTTACCGTACCGGCAACCGCTTGAGCGCGGCCAACTTCTACGATGACCTTCCGGCCATACCCGTGCAACGCCTCAGCGACGGCACCATCGTATTCTATGCTTACGGCCCGATGTCGTGGGAGCAGACTGCTTCGCGCCGATATGTAGGTAGTCTGAATGTCTATACCACAAAGGGTTATTATTATATCGGCGAGAATTCCGAAGCTCCGGCAAGTGCTTCGCCTCAGACTGTATCCTCCGAGGTTACGGGCGATATAGCCGAGACATACAATGCACGACTACACCACGAAGTGGATGAAGTGAGTCCCGGCGAGGCCGGTGCTGCGCTTGTTGGCGAAGACTTCCGTTACACGCCCACGCGCTACTTTGACTTCAAACTTACCGACCGCGACGAGACGGATCAAAATGTATGGATGGAATGTTCGTTTGTCTCCAAGACATACTCGGCTTCGGCATTGCTCAAATTCACCGTCAACGGTACCGCGTTGCCTGAGATTTACGCCGATGCCATAGGCACTACCAACAACTCCTCCTACTACCACGGCGTGGAAGGCACGCCGCGTCATACCTTTGCGCTCGCGGGCAGCGACGCACGCATAGGCATCACCTATGTGCCGCAGGGAACCACCAATGGCGCATGGCTCAACTATCTGACACTCAACTATACACGCAAATTGCGCTTGCCCTCCACCGGCGAAGGGTCTCTGCTGTTTTGGCTGAGCAATTCGGCGGCACGTCTCAGCGGCGTCACCGATGCGTCGCGTCTCCACGTTTGGGATGTCAGCAATGTGCTTGCGCCCGTGGCCGTCGAATTTAAGGACGAAGGGTCCAGCGTGCTGTGGAACAATCCTATGTACGGATTTCGCGCCTATGCGGCATGGACCGAAAACGCCGCTCTGCCCGAGCCGACACTTGTCGGCAACGTCTCCAATCAGAACCTACACGGGCTTGAAGTCCCGGATATGGTCATAGTGACGCCGGCAGCTTACGCCTCGCAGGCCGAACGTATCGCTGAGTTGCATCGCAACGATGCAATCCATCCCCTGGCCGTATCGGTCATCGAAGACCAAGCGATATATAACGAATTTTCGAGCGGCAGTGCCGACGTACACGGCTTGCGCCGCTTTTTCAAGATGCTCTATGATCGCGGCGGCCTCACTCCCACCTCCGAACACCACTTGCAGTATGTGTTGTTGATGGGCTGCGCCACTTACGACCACCGCCACCTTACAGCCGACCTCAAGCGCATGAATACCGTGACTATTCCGGCGTGGGTGACCGCGTCAATGCGCTCGAGTCTCAATGACAACGATGGCTTCACCTGCGACGACTTTGCGGCCATACTTGCCGACGACAGCGGCGAGAATATGGCCTACGACAAGATAAGCATATCCTTAGGACGCCTGCCCGTGCGCTCGCTCGATGAGGCCACCTCCACCGTGGACAAACTTTGCGAATACGTCAAGTCCTCCAAGAAGACCGACTGGCGCAACCAGGTGATGATTCTTGCCGACGATGAAGATAACGCCATACACATGACCCAGGCCGATACTTTCGAAAACAATATCGAGGACTCCGACCCGGGAGTCTTCCTGACCAATAAAGTGTATATCGATGCCTTCGAAAAGGTCTCCGGCACCGTTCCCGGCGCTCGCGAGGAAATGTTCCGCCTTTTGGATGCCGGTACGGCTTATTGGATATACCTCGGCCACGCCTCCAACCACGGTATGAGTCACGAGAAAATGCTCACCATGGAAGATATCACCGGACTGTACCTCAAACGCATACCCATCCTCATAGCCGGTACGTGCGACTGGTTGCGCTGGGACTCGAATACGCTGAGCGCCGGCGAGATTTTCTTCCATGAACGCTATGGCGGCACCATCGCCACCATCAGCGCCACCCGTCCCGTATATATCAGCGAAAACGGCCGATATATGGCCGCTTTGGGTCGCAACTTTGCCGTGCGTGACGAGTACGGACGCCTGCCCGCCCTCGGCGACATTTATCGCAAGGCCAAGAATGATATACAGAGTTCGTCCGGCATCGCAAGCGACAACCACCTGCGCTACGTCCTTATGGGTGACCCGGCCATGCGTGCCGTCACCCCCTCCAATCGCGTTCGCCTCGAGAGTATCGACGGTAAGACTCTGCCCGATAATGTCAACGATGACAACGCCGAGCAGATCGTCGTGTCCGCTATGCAACGTGCCACCTTCGCCGGAAGCGTCACCGATGCCTCGGGCAACGTCCTGACGGACTTCAATGGCCGTGTCTTTGTCACGATATACGATGCCGAGTATTCGACGACATCCTCGGGCCGTGGCTCGGGCAAGCCCTATACCTTTGATATGCACGGCGGCAAGTTGTACACCGGTGCTGCCGTCGTCAAAGACGGACATTGGAGCCTTGAAGTGGCTATGCCCGGCGAAATTGCCGACAACTTCCGCGAGGCCACGGCTAATATGTATGCTTACGCTGATGCGGACGACCGCGATGCCTGCGGCGTCAGCCATTCTTTCTACGTCTACGGCGTGGACGAAAATGCACCCGAGGATACCCAGGCGCCGACCATCGAAGCTATGTATCTCAACCATGAGAGTTTTGCCGACGGAGCAACCGTCAATTCGGATCCCATGCTCATAGCCAAGGTGAGCGACAATGTAGGCATCAACGTCTCCACGGCCGGTATCGGCCACCAGATGACCCTCACTATGGGCCGCAAAATCTACAACGATGTAGCCC
>CAVEDT010000107.1:0-5920 GCA_963614475.1 Roseburia faecis | reverse complement strand
CGCACAGTGTGAGTGTGCCGCCGGTGACAATCGAGCCCTTGGCGAGTGTGCCGACTTTCTGACCCGTACGAGCGTCCAGGACAATGACGTCCGCATTATTATATATCGCGTAGAGGTATCCGTCGCTGTAGTCGAAGTTGCGGATTTTGCCGGACCAATCCGTGGCGGTATTGGCCGTGGTGCTCAGGTTCCATATTTCTTTAAGATTCAGCTCAGTGGAAGGTGTCGGATCGGGAGTCGTACCCTTGGCCTTGATAGTGCCGGTGAGGGCAACGTTTTGCGTGGTGACGCCGCCGCCTTTGACAATAAGTGTGGCATTGTATGTTCCGGCAGTCTTGGAGGCGTCCAATGCTACGGTGAGCTTGCCGCCGGTGTTTCCGTTCCATCCGCTTTGCGGAGTGACGGTAAAGCCGTTGCCGTTGATGTCATATATCAGTCCGGAGGTGAGATTGGAAGCGCTCACGGTAACTATCGCCGTGGGGTTGGCGTCACCCTGGGTGCAGGACAGCGTCAGCGATGAGGGGTTGACGGTCAACGTCGGATTGGCTGTCGGCTCGGTGATGGTGCCGCTGATATTAACTTGTACACGCGAGGCACCGGCGCCGGAGATGGCTACATATTCGCTGTAATTGCCGGCGCTCTTGGAGGCATCCATAGTGACGGTGAGTGTACCGCCGGTGCGAGCGTTCCATCCGCTGCCGGGGGTAACGGTGAACATCGACGAGCTGCTGTTGTAGCTTATATCGCCGGTCAGGCTTGTACCCTTAACCGTAATCGTGGCTTGGGGGTTGGCCTGTCCGCGAACGGCGCTCAGTGAAAGCGAAGTAGGCGTGGCGGTCAGCGATGCAGCCGAGGCGGGTTCGGTGACGATAATATTTACCTCAATCTGGATACGCTTGAGGTCGCTGCCCGAGCCGCTTTGTACAGCTACATAAGTATTGTAAGTCCCTGCGGCCTTGCCGGTTGCATCAGCCTTAATGGACATGGTGCCGCCGGTGTATTCGTCCCATCCGGAGGTGGACACGGAAGCCATCTTGGAAGCGGCGTTATACACTATCTTGGACGAGAGGTTGGAGCCGGTGATGGTAACGTTTTGTGCCGACGAGACTTTGCCTTTTTCAACGGTGAAGTTGAGCGTGGTCTTGGAGGCTTTCAGCGTGGGATTGGCTACGGTAAAGGCCATCATCTGGTTGTACACCTGCAGAATTTGTGTACCGTAGGTGGACGAGGTGGCCCATTTGCCGCCGAGAGCTTCCCAGGTGGTGGCGCAACCGCGCGTCACGTACTTGAAACGCGGGTCTACTTGCGCATAAGGAAGTGCATCCTTGCATGCGTAAGCAAAGAGGTGCTGGATCTGGGCTTCGCAACCCAGGGCTACGGTGGAGAATTGGCAGCCTTTTTTGCCCTTCTGGGTCACGCCGAGTCCGCAATAATTATGGTCATCGGGGGTCACGGCCGTACCGCCGGTGTACTTGAACCACCCGGTCTCGATACAGGACTGACACAGAGCGATATCGCCGCGCACACCGTATTTCTCGCCCATCTTGTACATCTGGACGGCGATTTCGCGGTCGAAATCCGCATTCTTGGATTTTACGAATTGATACATACGGTCGATAGTTGCCACCTGTTTGCCTATAATCTTAGTAGCGGCATAGGTGCCTATCGGCAGAAGTAGCGCCATGGCTATTAACGTCAGGAGCTTTTTCATGAGGTAAGTTAAGTAAGTGGTAGCCGGGGCTACCTATTTTTGGGGATTTTTAGGTGAATAATTATCTGGCAAGTGCTCATAGCTGTAGCGCCATAAGGCTGTCAGCGCTACATGTGTGCAAAGGTACAAAAATTTGGTCAATGCACTCACATTTTATCCTTATTTTTTGTCTCTACCGACTTTTTTTAGCGACTTACGCGGCTATGGCTAAGCACAATGGCACGTGCGCCGAGACATTCTCGACCGCAGAAGTTCGGATATGTGCGTCGTCGGACGTTGTTATGCACTGCCGGCGCTTGGATGTATGGTCACGCCGAGTGGTGGGCAATTATCGAAACTCGAATGGGGGGTGGTTTCCGACACGATAAAATAGCGGAGGCGTCGGACTCGATTGCCTGACGCCTCCGTATTGCGGTATCGTAAATGTGGTTATGGTGATGCTATTGTTGCGCCACATCGTCCGAAGACTTGGACGCGGATGTCGAGGCCGGAGTTGTCTCGGCCTCCGATTTCTCAGCTTTTTCCGAGCGCTCTGATTTCTCCGGACCTTCCGGCTTCTCCGTATTCTCCGAGTCCTTCGAGGCTGCGGCAAGTTTCTTGGCACGCGAGCTGCGTCGGCGATGCTTGTTTCGCTTGGGTTTAGCCGAAGTCGTGGCTTCGGTATCGGCGGAAGCGGCGTCTACTTCGGTGGAAGATGCAGCGGTCTCAGCGGCAACAGTCTCAGCGGCGGCGGTCTCGGGAGCGGCGGTCTCGGGAGCGGCGGCAACGATCTCGGCAGCAGTCTCTACGGTGGCATCAGCGCCGGATTTTTTCTCGGATTTCCTCTCTTTTTTGGAGGTCTTTGTCGGTTCGGATGCCTCGGAGGCTTTGTCCGGTTTGGCGGATGCCTTGCCGGACTTTTCGGACTTGACGGTCCTGTTTTTCCCGACTTTTTCGGTCTTGTCTGTTTTGTCAGTCTTGGCAGCCTTTTCAGTCTTGGCCGGTTTTTCTGCCTTATCGGCTTTCTCAGCCTTGGATTTCTTGGGCTTGGCAGCCTTTTCGGGCGTTACATCTTCGGCATCGGCGCGTGCGGCGGCCTGACGGCGGCGCGTCTTGGCCACGCTGCTTTGCTGCGTATCTTTTTCCTGTTTCAGGTCGATGGCGTTGCCGTCCTTGTCCAAGACGCGGTATTGCAGGTAGGCCAGTGACTGGTCGGGTATAAGGCTGAAGCGGATTCCGAGGCTGCGACGCCAACGGCGATAGAGACTTGAGAGCCATCCTTTGCGCAGGTATGCTTCGACATAGGGATGGACGTAGAGCGTGAATTCTTTGACTCCAAGGTCTTCAACCATATAATGGAGTTTCTCGTAAAGCGTGTCCGTAAACAGCAGCGAGGGCTGTATCTCACCCTTGCCGAAGCACGAGGGGCACGTCTCGGTGGTGGTGATGTCGAGCACGGGGCGCACGCGCTGGCGTGTAATCTGCATCAGGCCGAATTTGCTCAACGGCAGGATGTTGTGGCGTGCGCGGTCGTTGGCCATGACTTCTTTCATGTGCTCGAAAAGCTGCTGACGATGTTCGCCCTTGGCCATATCGATGAAGTCGACGACGATAATACCGCCCATATCACGCAGACGCAATTGGCGTGCGATTTCGTCGGCGGCGCGCAAGTTGACATCCAAGGCGTTGGTTTCCTGGTCGGTATCTGCCTTGGTACGGTTGCCCGAATTGACATCTATGGTGTGGAGTGCCTCCGTGTGCTCGATGATGATGTATGCTCCGGCCTTGAAGGACACGGTTTTGCCGAAGGAGGCCTTAATCTGGCGAGTGACGGCGTATGTGTCGAAGATAGGCTCGGGCTTGATGTAGAGCTTGACGATGTCCACGCGCTCGGGAGCGATGAGGGCTACGTAGTTGCGTATCTGTTCGTAAGTCTCGGCGTCATTGACGTATATAGCCTCGAAAGAGGGCGAAAAGACATCGCGGAGCATCCCGACAATACGGCTTTCTTCCTCAAAGACGAGTGCGGGAGCAGCGGCGCGTTGAGCCTTAGCCAAGGCGTCTTCCCAGCATTTGAGCAGGGTCTTGAGCTCGTTGTTGAGCTCGGCCACGCGCTTGCCCTCGGCTGAGGTGCGTATGATGATGCCGAAATTCTTGGGCTTGATACTTTCGAGGAGTTGGCGCAGACGCATACGCTCCTCTATGGACTTGATTTTCTGCGATACGGAAACCTTGTCTTGGAAAGGTGTCAGCACCATGTAGCGTCCCGTGAAGGACAGCTCGGTGGTCAGTCGCGGGCCCTTGGTCGAAATGGGCTCCTTGACTATCTGCACCATAATTTCGCGACCTTGTTCGAGTTGGTCGGCGATTTTGCCCTGTTTGTCTATATCGGGCAGGATATTTTGGCGTGAAAGCTGCGGGATGTGCTTCTTGTCCTCCAGCAGCTTGGACATAAACTCGGAGTAGGACGCAAAATGCGGTCCGAGATCCAAGTAATGTAAAAAAGCATCTTTTTCATAACCCACATTGACGAAGGCGGCGTTTAGGCCGGGCAGCAGCTTGCGGACCTTGGCCAGGTATATGTCACCTACGGCATAGGCGATATTGCGGGCCTCCTTCTGCAGCGATACCAGGCGCGAGTCCTCCAGCAGTGCTATGGACACCTCGGAGGGCTGTACATCTATGACGAGTTCGCTTTTCATCGTGTGTGGTTTATGGTTTGGTGTTACGTTTTGCCGGGTCGTGGGCATCCCTATATGGCTATGACGGCTATATTAGCTATTATGGCTGCTTTGGCTATTATGGCTATATAGCTTTTATGGCGATAATAGCTATATCTGCTATACTGAGCGGCAACCGTCGAGGTCTGCGACCCGGCATAAAAAGAAAAAGGGCAAGCCGTACGGCCGCGGTATCCCGGCCAACCGTCGGGGAGCGTCTTGATGTCGTCCTTGACATCGGCTCTACCCTATGGTTTGCCGTGCTTCCCCGCGTTACGGCTTGTCCTTTTACGACTGCAGCGCGGCGCATGCGCCGCTCACTGCATCTTCCACCGGCGGACTACCCCGCCGGGGCCGTCTTACTTCTTCTTATGACGGTTCTTGCGCAGACGTTTCTTGCGTTTGTGCGTAGCCATCTTGTGGCCTTTTCTCTTTTTTCCGCTGGGCATTGTGTCTGTTTTTGGAAATTGGTTAGTGTATGCGATTTGTATGTTCAGACGCGCCGCAGATGCTCCGCGGTGCGTCCGTACTCTCGGGCTTCTTATTTGTCCTTAACTTCCTGCATGAAGACCTTAGCGGGCTTGAATGCGGGAATTTTGTGCTCGGGGATGATGATAGTGGTGTTCTTGGAGATGTTGCGAGCGGTCTTTTCGGAGCGAACCTTGATGATGAAGCTGCCGAAGCCGCGGAGGTACACGTTTTCGCCGTTGGCGAGGGAGTCCTTCACAACTTCCATGAATTTCTCTATTGTTTCGAGCACGTTGGCTTTTTCGATGCCTGTGGTCTTCGAGATTTCGTTAACGATGTCGGCTTTAGTCATTGTTACGTTGATTTGTTTATGTTATTATATTCAGTTGATTAGCGCGTTGATGAACCGGGCGCGGCACTAAGTTTTGCGGGGATGTCGCGCTCGTCTCTTATTTTTGCGACTGCAAATATCGTAATTTTTTTTGAGACTGCACGCATTTTCGGAGAAATTTCTTTGATTTTTTGGGTTTTATGGTCTCGAAGGAACTATGAGAACTATGGAAGTTATGGGAACTATAGGAACTATGGGAACTATGGGAACTATGGGAACTATGACATTATTCCTTCCCATTGCTCCTATTATTCTCATTATTCCCATTATTCTCATTGCTCTCATTATTCCCATTATTCTCGGAGTTCTCTGAGGCTGCGGATGGCGGCGACCGAGGCTGCTTGGCCATCGCGGTTGAGCCATACGGCGTCCCATCCGGCGTCCAAGGCGCCGCGTATGTCCGTATCGGCGTTGTCACCCACCATGAGGCAGTCGCCGGGCGCGCACGGTGTTTCGGGATACAACTCGACGGCTCGCTGCCGGGCGTAGTCGAAGATGCGGTGGTCGGGCTTATTGACATCTATATCGTCGCTGAGTATCACCAAGTCCACCAATGTATCGAGGCCCGAGGACCGCAATTTCTGCTGCTGGGTGTCCTTGAAGCCGTTGGAGAGTATACCTATGCGGCATCCGGCGGCGCGTAGTGCCGCC
>CAVEDT010000106.1:1869-5986 GCA_963614475.1 Roseburia faecis | reverse complement strand
ATACCTGCACTGCCTTGAAAAGCATCGACTTAAAGAATGTGGCCACAATCGGCCACACGACTTTCACCGAATGTACGCAACTGGTTAGTGCCAGCATGGGCAAAGTGTCCACGATAAGCGCATTGGCCTTCGCTGATTGCAGCGCATTGACACAAATCGACCTTAAGGGCGCTAAAACACTGGAACACGAAGCATTTAGAGGCTGTACTGCGCTCACAAACATCGATCTGAAAAATGTTGAGACCATCGATGATGATGCCTTTAAATGTTGTAGTTCTCTTGCAGACATAAACTTCAGAAATGCAACTACGATTGGAGTAAGTGCCTTTGTGGATTGCAGTGCGCTGAAAAAGGTCATACTCCCCAGTGTAACGACAATAGGCAATTCGGCATTCTCGAGATGTAATCTCACTGAGGTAGAACTGCCATCCGTACAAACCATATATGACAGTGCATTCTCGGAAAACGCCCTCCTATCCGTCGTCAAATTAGGCAACAACGCACTGACCATCGGAGCCTATGCGTTTAAGCAATGCACTCTATTGGCAGACATCAACCTCTCCAACGCCACGTCCATAGGAAACAAAGCCTTCTACAAATGCGAAAACCTTAAAGCAGTAGACCTTGCAAATGTTGAGGAACTCGGCAACAGCGCTTTCGAGTGGTGCAAGCAACTATCCACGGTTAAATCTCCGAAGCTTAAATCCGTTGGAGACGGGTGTTTCCAAAACTGCTTCGTTCTCGAAACAATAGACCTTTCTCATGTAGCCACCATCGGCGAACACGCTTTTGACAACTGCCAGAAACTCGATAACATCAACCTTGACAACGTCGAGAGCATCGGCGCTTATGGCTTTCAATTTTGCAATATCCTAAGGAGTGTCACCTTGCGCAAAGTGACTGAAATAAAAGAAAGTACATTCAGTGGCTGTAACAGCCTAAGTGAAATCAGGCTGGGCAAAGCGACAAACATCGGAGATATGGCATTCTGCCTATGTAGCAGTCTTGAGAATGTCGATTTTACCAATATTGAAACCATTGGTGCTAATGCTTTTAATAACTGTACGAGCCTGACATCAATTCGCCTTGAGAAATACATAAAGTCTATCGGGAACGGTGCTTTCGCGTCTTGTCCCAAACTTATGGAGATAACGATTTTGGCGACAACGCCGCCAACACTTGATCATTCTTTTTATGGGCAATACGAGACTTGTGTTGTGTATGTTCCCATAGGGACAGCCTCCGTATACAAAGCAGACGAAGGCTGGAGCGAATTCTATAATATCAGAGAACAACTCGGCCTCAGTCTCAACGAAACAGACATCGTTATCGGTGTAGGAAAGACCGCGCAACTGTCTGTCGAGATTATACCCGACAATGCCGAACACGGAGTCATTGTTTGGTCCGGCTCCGATCCGACAATCGCATCTGTAAGTGCAAACGGAGTTGTTACAGGCATCTCTGAAGGCACGGCATATATAAACGTGACCTGCGGCGATGCATCCGCAACATGCGTTGTTACCGTATCCAACGATGGCGGCGTAAACGATGTCACCACCGATGACGACAGCTTCTATGACGTGTACAACATCCAAGGCATGCTCGTGCGCAGCCATTGCGACAAGGATCAGCTCGGTGAGCTGCCTCGCGGTATATATATCATCAAGACGGCGCGAAGCACACGCAAAATACGCATTTAGAGAGAGAAACAACGCATAAATCGGCGTAAGCCGAAAAGAGTGGAATTTGAATAGTTCGCGGTTTATGGTTACCTTTGCAAAAGATTGCAAACGACCATTTGACAACGACTTGACAATGAATATATCCAAAGCACGCTTCGTAACCAGCAGCCCCAACGTGGACAAATGCCCCAGAACAACTATGCACGAGTACGCCTTTATAGGGCGCTCTAACGTAGGCAAGTCCTCGCTGATAAATATGCTCACGGGCAACCGCTCGCTGGCTATGACGTCTGCCACACCCGGCAAAACCATGCTCATCAACCATTTTCTCGTAGATGATGCGTGGTATATCGTAGACCTACCCGGCTACGGATACGCCCGGCGCAGCAAGGATGACCGCCGCCGCCTCGAAGCAATGATCAAGGGCTATATTCTCAAGCGTCCGCAAATGACGTGCCTGTTCCTGCTGATAGACGGGCGTCACCTGCCCCAAGACATAGACCTCGATTTCATGAACTGGCTGGGCGAGAACGGTGTACCGTTTGCCATAGTCTTCACCAAGCTGGACAAGATGACGTCGAACGCGGCCAAGACCGTCACCGCCAAATACCTCGAAACCTTGCGCGAATATTGGGAGGAACTGCCCCCGGTATTCCGCACCTCGAGCGTCGACCGTCGCGGCCGCTTCGAGCTCCTCGACTACATCGAAAGCCTCAACACCCTACCCGTAGACACTTCAGATTCCTTACTCGATAACAGCAATTAGCCATCACTAACTAAAAACTTACACTTAATGAAAAAGTTCTTACTCACAATCACGGCATTGCTGGCCACGGCCACCATGTCGGCCTTCGATAGCGGCGGACTTAGCTTCACCGTCATCAGCAGCGAAAAAAACGAGTGCGCTGTCACCGGCTACGATGCCGCCACCATCCCTACCTCGCTTGACATCCCGGCCAAGGTGGCGGACAACGGCACCAGCTACACCGTTGTACGCATCGACAGCAAAGCCTTCGAAGAGGCGCCCATCACCTCGCTCACAGTCCCGTCAACCGTAACGGCAATACAACGCCGTGCTTTTTACAATTGTAAAAGCCTGATGACCATAGACCTTCCCTTGAACCTCGAAAGCGCCGGCAGTGCGTTCAGTTCATGCCCCGGTCTAACCACAGCCTACATACGTTGCAAAAACGAGCCCGATGGATGGTGGTCAGGGATGATAAACCTAAATCAAATTGTCTACTTCAGTTCTGTACAGGCGCTAAACGACAACAATATGCCTTCAACAGTCCAATACATCCGCTGTTTGGGCACAACGCCTCCCGAAGTCACCAAGACAACCAAGTTCAATGTAAGTGGCTTCAACGGCGTTGTATATGTGCCGTCCTCTGCCGTGGCCGACTATCGTGCCGCCGATGTGTGGAAAGACTGCCGAATATTCTCCAGTGACATAATCGAAAACGGCATCACCTTTATGATTACCGATAGCGAGAAACACGAGTGCCAAGCCGTCTATTATGACAAATACTCAGGTGGCGACGTCGTAATTCCGGCCACAGTTGCCATCAATGACACAGACTACACCGCGACCAGTATCGCAGCCAAGACATTCTACAACTGCAAATATATCACCTCGCTCACCATCCCGGCCACCGTGCGTGAAATCGGCGATGAGTTCCTCGGATACAACACACGCCTTGAGCGCATCACCGTTGAGGACGGTAGCCGGTATTACAAGGACATCGACGGCATCCTCTACACCGCCGATGGCACCACATTGATTAAATGCCCTGAACGTCGGTTCGACCCGGTGGCCGTGCCTGATGGCGTGCGCACCATTGCCGACCACGCCTTCCAAAATAGCAACATCACCTCCGTTGTCCTGCCCAACACGCTTAATGAAATCGGCTATGCAGCGTTCGCATGGTGCAAACACCTGACCAAAGTCACTATCCCCTCCTCCGTCGCCACAATCGGGCGTAGCGTCTTTTTGGGCTGCTACAGTCTTAGGTATGCAAAAATCGAGTCCGAAGTTGTCGGTGAATATATGTTCGCTGACTGTAACTGGCTGGCAACCATAATCCTTGCCCCGAAAGTGAACAAGGTGGGAAAATGGGCATTCCCCACGCATTATCAAAGCTATACAACGATATATGCTTTGGCCACCACGCCGCCCCAATGCGAAGGCGAATTGTCCGACGTCACAGGCGACATGGCGACCTACACCCTCAAAGTACCATACGATAGCAAAAATGCATACGCCAATGATGCTGTATGGGGAAAAGTATCCACCATCGAAAACACCCTCGGCTCAGATGAAAACGGGCTGGCATACGACACTAAAATCTACGGTGGTAGCAGCTGCGGCGCAATTTATGCCGATCCACAAAAAGCAGTAGGCGATTTCACAGTTCCAGAACAGGTCATCATTGGTG
>CAVEDT010000106.1:0-1859 GCA_963614475.1 Roseburia faecis | reverse complement strand
ATAGAGCGGCCCATCACGGCCATCGCTCCGGGCAGTGCCAATATCAGCCAGTACAATTTCAATTCAACGTATTTTGGATACTCGGACGGAATTCTCACTTGGGGACCGACAAGCCAATGGGTGATTGCGTGCATTCCCGGAAAAACAGGCGATATTTCAATTAGCACTGAAAATATCTATAAGTATGCATTCTACGGCTGCGACAAAATCGCCTCGCTAACCTTTGAGAATCCAGTAACTTTCGGCGAACATACCTTTGACGGCTGCAAAGGGATAGAAGACCTCGATGTAACCGTATCAAGCTCATTTTTTGGCGACCCGGCAAATTTTGCCTTTGCCAACTGCACCGGGCTTAAAAAAGTCAAAATCAAGTCTAACGAAATATTCAACGGCGAATTTATGAACTGTAAGTCGTTGGAAGAAGTTACCATCGAGCCATACAAGGCTGATAATTCATTGTGCATATACAAAAACGTATTCTATGGCTGTCCAAACCTCAAGAGTATAACCTGCCGCTCGACAGAGCCATACTCTCTTCAAGCTGACCGCAACAACAATGACCTTGACATCCTTGAAAGCTACCGCTACCAGGATGTAACGCTCTATGTGCCCACCGGCTCGGCACAGGCATACAAGGAACATAGCCTGTGGGGCAAGTTCGGCAATATCGTTGAAAAGGATATGGGCGGCGTGGATGACGTCATTGCCAACGACGACAATTCCGTCAGCGTGTCCGTATCGGCCGGCACAATCCACATCAGCGGAGCTGAGGCAGACGCCGCAGTGACCGTCTACGACCTCGCCGGACGCATAGCCTACTCCGGGACAAGCAAGGAAATCACCCCCGGCAACCACGGCATATACATCGTGGCCGTAAGCGGTAAGACCTTCAAAGTCGCCCTATAATATCGGAACGACTTGCAATACAGACAGCGGGCTGCGCCGATGAAGCGCAGCCCGCTGTCTGTATCATTCGCTTAACGGAATGCGTCACTGACAAGCGCACCACTCGGCGGCGGCGCGGAAGGCGGCAAGCCACGGCGTAACCGCATCGCTGCGGCGGGCACGCGGATAGTGTCCGCATTGCCATGGGAATATGGCACGTTCCAAGTGCGGCATTATAGCAATATGGCGTCCGTCAGGCGAGGCGATGCCGGCCACGGCGCCGTCACTGCCGTTGGGATTGCCTGGGTAAGTCCGATAGGCATACTTTGCTATGACATTGAAGTTCTTGACGCCGGCAGCTCCGCCGAGGTTGAAGCGGCCCTCGCCATGTGCCACCCAGATGCCGAGACGCGAACCCGAAAGTCCGCCAAACATCACGGTATTATTCTTTGGTACGGTAATACCGAGATACTGAGACTCGAACTTATGCGAACGGTTATGCTCCATGCGCGGCATACGTTCGCCTGACGTCGGAGTTATCAAGCCAAGTTCTATCATCAGTTGGCAGCCGTTACATACGCCCAAAGACAGGGTATCGCGCCGTGCATAGAAGGCTTCTAGCGTCTTACGTGCTTTCTCATTCCAACGGAAGCCCGAAGCCCAGCCCTTGGCCGAACCAAGCACGTCGCTATTGGAGAAGCCTCCGCAGAACACTATCATACGAACATCCTCCAATGTCTCGGCGCCGCTCATCAAGTCTGTCATACATACATCCTTGACATCAAAACCGGCCAGATACAGCGAGTAAGCCATCTCTCGTTCGCCGTTGATGCCTTTGTCGCGAATAATTGCGGCACGCGGACGTCCGCCGGCAGGAGCTTCCGGACGTTCAGCCATATCCTTTCCACCCTTCCATCCGTGAGGAAAGACATATCGCAGCGGTTGACGTCCCATATTATCACGCCGTGAAGTAG
>CAVEDT010000105.1:0-6004 GCA_963614475.1 Roseburia faecis | reverse complement strand
TGACTAAGTCATTCCGCTTACATCCGGTTGACTCAACGGCCTATTCGATCAAGGTCGCGTTGGACAGCATCGTCATTCCGGGCAGCAGAAAGAGGAACCTCTTGGTTACGCGAAAGATAGCGCCCGGAGTGCCGCCTGAATTTCATTACGAGCCCGACACTACATATTTCGTGTATGTGTACCATCGTAATGATGACGAGATTGTATTCGAATCTCGTCCCGGCTCACTACTGAGACAACGCGATAATCCATTTGCGGTTTTACGCATGCAATATGGTAAAATCGTGTTTGATAAATCGCTCAAGGATTGGGTGTCAGTTTCTCCGAATACAGTATCGGTAGAAATGAGCATTGGCGACTGTGAAGTAAACGATGGGAGCATTTGTATAATAAAACACGGATATCCGCTGCCTGACGATTTTTGGACGAGGCGCTTCACGATAAAAAGATGGTATGATTTTAGTAAATAACATCTGCGATGATTAGGACAAAATAAGGTGGCCGGTTGGCGATCCTATATATTCCGACATGTCGTGAGTCGTGGGCAGCGCGTTTTTTTTTTGTGAGAGGGTGTTTGGTGGAGTGGAATAAAATGCCTACCTTTGCGAGGCCGTAACGAAGGGGACGGCAGTACATTGACATACGCTCGAATGGTGGAATGGTAGACACGAGGGACTTAAAATCCCTTGGCCATTACCGGCTGTGTGGGTTCGAGTCCCACTTCGAGCACACATCCATCATCCCCAACTCGAAACGTGTCGCGAGACACTTTCGGTATGGTCGCCGACACCCCACATCCCACCCACGTCGGCGACCTTTTTTTGTCTGCGGATGTGCCGCATCGAGCTTCGGCCGATGCGACGCGTCCGAGGACGCAGGGGGTATATGTAGGGTGTCAATATTCCGGAGTTGTAAATTAACGCTACGATACAATGAAACAGAAATATACATACACACCGCACGGAACATGTTCACGTAATATCGAGTTCACAATCGAGGACGGGCGTATACACGACTTGCAATTTACGGGCGGCTGCATGGGCAACCTCAGCGGCTTGTCTTCCCTGGTCGAGGGTATGGACGCACGCGAAGTCTCGCGCCGCCTTCATGGCATCCAATGCGGACTCAAGGGTACCAGTTGTCCGGACCAATTGTCTCGCGCCATAGACGAGGCTTTGACGATGCAAAAGTAACCGTCAATCGGTCCGGCCCCCTATACTGACGAGCCTCGTCGGCTTAGGCTCTCGGGAATTGTGCCCGTATCGTATGGCGGCGTATGAGACTGCACAGTCAAGGCCGAAAAAAAGTTTGAGGTTCGTGCCGTGCAAATGTTCGAAAATTCGTATATTTGCAGTGATAAAGGCGCACTTAATGCGCCGGACGTAAAATTATAATCAAAGCAAATATGTCACTTTGGGGTTTACTTAGAGATTTTATAATCTTGGACTGGCTGTTTGGAGGCCGTAGCTGTCACCACGATGATGATAGTGTGATTCCTCCTATAGGAGGCTATCATAACAGCATTGACGATGATTTTCCGTGGCATTCCACGCACCACGACAGTTTGATGGACGATCCCGGCGATCATTATCATTATGGCGGCATGGGAGACTCCGACTATTTCGGATCTTCGTCAAGTGGTCTCTTTGATGACGACGATTATTGATGCTGTACACTCGTCAATACGCCTCGCCTGCTGGCCAATTGATGCTCGGTGTCGATAGCACGACCGGAGCATTGTGCCTTTGCGACTGGATAGATAACCGACATTATGACTGCAATATGCGCAAACTTGCCGCTGCCGTCGGGCCGATAGCCCCCGATCCGGAGTCAGCGGCTATGGCTGAGGTGGTGTCTCAGTTGGACCAATATTTTGCATCGAAGCGCACGGCCTTTGACTTGAAACTTGGCGCCGTGGGTACGCCGTTCCAACATCGTGTATGGGATGTCCTGACAACGATACCGTATGGGACGACGATGTCATACGGTGCCGTGGCGCGTGCGGCGGGATGTCCGCGCGGATTTCAGGCCGTCGCTGCTGCTGTCGGAGCCAATCCGATATCCATCATTGTGCCGTGCCATAGAGTGATAGGTAGCGACGGGTCGCTCACCGGATTTGCCGGCGGCCTTTCGGCCAAAACGGCGCTTCTGACGCTCGAGGCATCCAATATCGAGCAGTAACGAGCAGATTTCTTCGTGGGGGGATTAGTCGCGCCTATCGGCTAAATGTCGACGTATGGTCGCGGCCGCCATATCGCTTTCGAAGCCGCGGCTGACTGCGGCGCGGAATACGCGAGTACGTCCTTCGTAGGTATGCGCCGCTTCATCGCCTATGCGGCGCACGGCGGCGGCGATGACCGCTTCCAAGGCCTCGGTGTAGACGCGTTCGTCGATTTCGGCCAGGGCCTCGGCGGCTATGTCGCGGTCTATGCGTTTGGCTCGCAGTGCCATAGCTATCTTGATGCGACCCCAGCGCGCAAAGCGTACCTTGTCGGTTACGAAGGCATGCGCAAAGCGTGCGTCATCAAAAAAACGGCGTTGTCGCAGACTGTCGATGACGGCGTCGGCATCGGCTGCGGCGATTTGCCACATCCGCAGTTTTGTGCGCAATTCGCTCTCGCAACGCTCGCCGCGGACGCATAATTCCTCGAGGCGTGCCAAGGCTTTCTCCGGCGTAACTATTTTTCGGGACAACGGCATACGGCATAACGTTTTTTGCCCCTATAGTCGCGGCGTATGTCCACATCCTCGAAGGCGAGAGAGCGCAGCATCTGTTCCATATCGGTGGCATACAGGGGATTGATTTCGAAATACAGCGAACCGCCGGGGCGCAGTGCTGATTGCGCATAAACGGCGATGGCGCGATAGAAGCGCAACGGGTCATCATCGGGGACAAATAGAGCCGTGCCCGGTTCGTAGTCCAGCACGCGTCGGTCCATATCCGCCTTCTCGGCGACGGTGACGTACGGCGGATTGCTGACGATGATGTCGTAGAGAGGGACTGTCGGCATCGGAAGGTGCAGCGCGTCCAATCTAACGCACTTGACATTGGATGCGCCGAGAGCCGAGGCATTGTCCGAGGCCACGGCGAGGGCTTCGGCGCTGATGTCGGCAGCCGTCACAGCGCAATAGGGCAGGGCACGGGCCAATGCGATGGCTATGCACCCGCTGCCGGTTCCGATGTCTATGATTTGCAGGTTTTTGGCGTCTGAGTAAGAGTCGGTGATAATGTCCACCAGCCCGGCAGTCTCGGGGCGCGGTATCAGGGTGTGCGGCGTTACGCGCAGGCGCATACCCATAAATACGGCTTCGCCAAGGACATACTGCAGCGGCTCGCCTTTGGCCACGCGTCCGACGATGGTATCGATACGTGCCGCCGTCGCGTCTTCGAGAGTTCGTCCCGGATTGACGATGGCGTCGGTGCGTGACACTCCGGCGACATCTTCGAGGATGACGCGTGCCATAGCTTCCGCTTCCCCTTTGCCGACGTGCGGCGTCAGGCTGCGGACAATGCCTTCGCGTATTTCCTTGACAGTATTCATGCGACAAAGATAGCTGAGTCTTATTATTACGATTACGTTCTGTGGTTGCTACTTCGCCGGTACGGAAATGTTTAGGCCTCTCTTGCGCGCTCCGTCAGCGTTTAGCGTTTTGACTGAATAGTCGGGAATGTTCCACGCGTTGAGAAAATGCCGAATGCTTTTCTTCAAGGCATCGTTGACGGGTTGGCAATATTCTTCCTTGAAACCGTTGATGATCAATACGAACCGTACGCTAGTGTTAGAGAGGTCTTTACAGCCTGCCGGTATGCGTCGTTTGGCTTCATTGCCATGATAGCCGATGCGAAGAGCTTGGTATGCAGAAAACGAATCTTCGAATTTTTGTCGGATATCGTTGATGAAAACATCGAAGTCTGTCAGTACCGACCATGATTTATTGACGGCGCTTCCGCTATAAGAAAATTTAGTGCAGTCGTAGGTCTTTTCTCTTGGCGCAGAGCTTTTTGCTTCGATGAATGCGTACCAATCTTTTGATGTTATGTGTACTAAACATTCGCACACTTTGACGTTTCGTCTTTTTGCAACGTCGTCTCGCTCAATTAAAAAACAATCCTCGTCATTGAATTCGAAGACCATACCCGATTCGTGTAAAGTCGTCATAGACCCATCTCCTCCCGATACAGTTTGATGGATTCGTCTATTATTGGGTTGTCCGGCATCCCGTGTTTCAAGTCCTCAATCCGGATGCTTTCATCATCAGGACAATTCCCGAAAGAGATTACTGGGATTGATATGCCTTCTGATTGTGCAATCAGATATAACTTCTTGATTACGAAGTATGAATGTGATGCGATGAAGAATTGCATGCCGGCTTTGGCCAGAAGGCTGATGATGCCAAGCAGGTCGATTACCATGCTTGGGTGTAATCCGGCTTCCGGTTCATCGATAAATACTATCGATTTCCGTGATAGGAAATGGTTGCCTAAAAGCGTGTCTAATATTGCGATTTTTTTTGTGCCTTCCGAGGTGAGCGAAATGTCGAACTCTATGTTCCCCTGTTTGAATACCCATTTTTGCTTTTCCTTGGAAAATATAAGCCGTCCGTCGATGGCGTCTTCCAACTTCTCTCTAATCTCGCTGAATACCTTGATGTTTTTGCCCTTTGAGGTAGGCGTTAGGGCTTTGGCGAGGTCATAGTATGTGTCGTCAAACCCAAACGATTGGCGCTCATCACGGTCATGGAGTATGGTGCTTATCAGTGACAGCGTTTCTTTGGCTGGCAGGAAAATGGAGTTTGTCTCACGTGGAAGGCATGTGTTTGATACTTTCACTATCTGTTTCTCGGCAGACGTGCTGAACGAATAGCTGAACGTGTTTCCGTCATCTTCTTCAAGGCTGAATGACAAACTGCCTTGGTCGGGCCGTCGTACGATATTGCCAATCTTGTCTGTTTGGAAAGTCCAGTATAGTTTCTTGAATAATATCTCTTTGTCGTTCTCAATGTTCTTGCCGCGCCGATATAGCTCAATTGTCCTAATCGCCGAGTATAATGCCTTAAGAAAGATGGTTTTTCCCGAACGATTAGGCCCGATTAGTAGGTTTATGTGTCCTAAGCCTTCAACTTTAAGCTGGCTTATGGGGCCGTAGTTGGACAATGAAGCGGAAGTTATCATTATGGCAAATGCTAAGTATTTTAGAATTGTAAATATGCGCGGAATAAAAAACTAATGTTTCCACTATGTATCGTATAACAAATGGGACATTGAGTTTGGCACAAAGATAGTGCTTTTTTGTGGAATACACCTCTTTAGCATCAGGAAAAGTGTATGAACGTACAGCGAACTGGGCTGGGCGTTTCATCTTGCCGTAGGCATGACATGAGACGTTGGGACTATTTTACCAGGAAGTCGTAGAAGGGTGTGTAGTAGAAATTGTTGGGTTGCAAGTACAATATGTTGCTTTTGAAGTCGATAAGCATGTTGAAGCGCTTTAGGAAATTGTTGCCGATCATTCCATCGATGTCGTCCTTGCTTTGCATCCCGGCGGTGAGAGTCGAAAACGCTCCGGCAACCTTCGGCATTATGTACGGACCGACGATGACTTCGTCAAAAAACACGTTCTTCAGTTCTCCGCTTCCGCCGTCCGAACTTGCTATGCGCGAAATGGCAAAAGGCTTTTGTGTGCCAAGAAGTTGATGCTTGTTTACAAACGGCGTGTTCAGGTCGATGACGCGGTCCGAGCCGGTGTCCACTTCAAGTGTGAGATTGTATAGTGTACCATTGATTCGAACCGGCCGTTTTATAAACGGGACATCGTACTTGTAGGTGAATGGAAGCGATACGCAGTGCTTGATGCTGTCTATTGCCAAGGGTTCTTTGGCGTAGCAGTATATTTTGAAATCGTCATAATTGATTTCGATGTTGAAGGCAGCCAATCCGTTCAGGCCGAAAACACCGTCCCAATACTCGGGCGGATAGGGTATATGTGCGCATCCGGCTTTGTCA
>CAVEDT010000104.1:3539-6027 GCA_963614475.1 Roseburia faecis | reverse complement strand
CTTTCATGCCTACCGTTTCAGGCAAACCACCATGTTTAAAATATGTGTTTGCCAACTTTATAATCTGTTTTCCGAACGTAAATATTGCGTTCTTTTCGTGTATGTCAATACCGCCGGCATTCAAATACTCTTGGAAGGAATAAGGATATACTTCATGTATCATATATCTGCCGCCAAGCGTAGTCGCAATTTCACTACTCAGCATTTTCGCATTGCTGCCGGTGATGTATACTTGATACTTCTGATCTGCCAACCTGCGAGCAAACTTTTCCCATTTATCCACCAATTGAATCTCATCCAAAAAGAATATAGGACGATAATCATACATCTCTTCATAGCATGTTTTTATCAAGTCAAGATCCTTGACCTCTAAGGAATCGATTCGGTCATCCTCAAAATTAAAATATAATATTTCCTCTTTCTTATGTCCTTCTTCTATCAATTGTGCAATGCGTTGGAACATCAAGTATGATTTACCGGCATGCCTCAATCCAACAAACACGTAATTAAGTCCGTCCATAAGATCCACATCACGCGGAATGAGCTCTATTTGTGAGACATATGCTTGATATTCCGCGATAAGCAATTTTATCAGGTCCTTTGTCATATACAAAATTTGCTAATACTAAATAGTATTGCAAAGATAGGCATTTTATCGTTTATATCCGATATAAAATGTGTGAAAATATCGTATATGGACGATAAATGGGCTGGATTGCGTTTGCCGGAGGTCGGTGTGTCGTAATGCCGGATATTGTAGGGACGCAATATATTGCGTCCGCAGCGACTGTAGGTAATATTGTATAATATACTTGAAAATCAGTATATTATTGTCGTGTTGCGCGGACGCTATGTATAGCACCCCTACTGTTTCTACCGGATATTTTTGGTTGACTGTTTTGATTTACACACTTTACTCGGCAAACCGTTTTTGTCTTGCAAAGAAATCATCCTCATACGATGCGTTGTCATAACAGCTTAATAAGGTAGCTCTACTATTCGCAAGTGTTACAGTCGGGCGTTAGGCGAATATTTTGGCTCTTACTTTTGGGCTTTCATCTTCTCATACTCATCGAGGGAGATGATATTGGTAAAGTCTCGCCATACGTACGCTTTCTTATATCTGTCTATAGATTCTTTAGGCACTACGATAAGGAATTCACGGCCGTAAAAACCGCTTAAGCCATAGTGAAACGAATCCCACCTTTTGGATGGCTCCTTTCCGCATTTTGGAGGCTTTCCTGAAAGGCAGATTATCGTCTTCAGTGTCTCCTCACAATCACAGAAAGCGTCTTCATCGATGAATTTTACTTTTTTCGGAATTATTATCGAGGCCATGTCGCAGCCCAAGAATGCGTACTCTCGGATACTTGTCACTGTATCCGGGATGACGGTGTTTCGACATCCTAATACCAACGAGTTGGTTACTGTTTCGATAACAGCGTTACACCCACTGCGGCTGTCATATCTCGGATTGCCTGGGGCTACGCTGATACTATCCAGTTCGCTATGAGTGGGGACATACCATTCTGTTCCTTCACAAATTTCGATATTTGTCAGGTTATCATGGATGTCCAGCCTGGACAGAGGACTGCCGCTTAAAGCATATTTGTGTATCTTCGTTACACTTTTCGGGATTTTAGTGCCCTTGCAGCAAGCTATCAGCGTGTTGGTCTCGGTTTCGATAATCGCATTGCATCCGTCACGGCTGTCATATTTGGGGTTGCCCGGCTCAACGCAAATTTGCTCTAAATCGCGACATTCGGCGAAAGCGTACTCGCCGATAGCTGTTACGCTATCCGGTATCGTGATTGAGGTCAAACCGACACTGCCGTAAAAAGCATAACTATCTATGCTCGTAACGCTATTAGGTATAATAGTTTTGTTGCACCCAATTATAAGCGTTTGGGTTCTTGTCTTGATAATTGCATTGCACCCGTCACGACTGTCGTACTTTTTGTTGCCGGGGGCAATTTCGATGTGTTCGAGATTTGCACAGCCTTTGAACATATCAAGAGAGAGACCTTTCACGCTTTTCGGTATTGATAAAGATTTTAATCCGTAGCAGCCGCCAAATGCGCAATAGTCTATTTTGGTCACTCCATCAGGTATCGACACAGACGTCAATCCGGAGCATTCTTCGAAGGCTCGAGACCCAATGCTGTTTATTCCGCGACATAACGTCACTGATGTCAGCCCTACGCAATTGATAAAGGCATGTTCGCCGATGTCTTTAACACTACCCGGAATTGTTATAGATGTTAGACTTCGACAGTCGGCAAAGGCTTCCTTTTCGATAGCGCTTAAATCATCAGCGAAAGACACAGTAGTCAAGCTGCGACATCCCTTGAATATGCCTTCCTTGAAACGCTTTACGCCGGTTGGTATTGTTATTGAAGTCAAGCTACGACAGCCGTCAAAGGCATGCTTCCCGATAGATGTTACGCTATCCGGAATGATAATGGATGTGACGTTCTCGCAGTTATAG
>CAVEDT010000104.1:0-3529 GCA_963614475.1 Roseburia faecis | reverse complement strand
GTTATAGAACGCATAATCTCCGATACTTTCTACGCCGTCGGAAATTACTACAGCCTTTATTGTCGTGTTCTTGCCGTTTTTGCACCAAAGCGCCAACTTGGCTTTCTGATACCCATAATCTTGCATCTCACCTGCGCCGGTAATGGTGAGGACTCCGTTGTTGTCAATTTTCCACTTTATGATTTTTTTCGGTCCCAACGTATCCTCCTCTGTCTCGATGTCAAGGAATTCGATATTGGTAAAATCTCGCCAGCCTCTGACTGATCCATATTTCCGTAAAGATCGTCGTGGAATGACCAGCAAGCATTTGCCCTGTATCATATATCAGGGTCGCCTGTAAACGCACACTGTCCCTCTTTGCCTGCAATCATTTTGGGCGGTTCGGGCGCATAGCATGTAATTGTTTTGATGTTTTTGCAATTACAAAACGATTCGCGCTCAATGTCCGGGACGCCTAAGCCAAATGTCACGGCTTCCAATCCTTTACAGTCGGAGAAAGCTTTATATCCGATGGCCTTTATTCCGTTGCCGATTGTCAACGATTTCAGCCCAAGACAATCGGCGAAGGCATGTCCGCTTATGTCTGTCACGTTATCCGGTATGGTCAGTTCGGTCAAGCCATGACATCCTTCGAAAGCGCAATAGCCAATGGTTTTAAGGCCACTGCCTATTGTGACAGATTTCAACCCCCGGCAGCCTTCAAATGCATGTCCACCTATGATTGTAACGCTATCCGGTATTGCGACAGAAGTCAGATTGCTACATGCCTTAAAGGCTGAGTCACATATCTCAGTCACTCCATCCGGTATTGTTATTGATGTTAGGTCGACACAGCCTCGGAATGCGTTTTTCCCGATTATCGTTACACTGTCAGGTATAACGGTTTTCTTGCAGCCGATGATCAATTTGTTGGTTTTTGTCTCGATAAGCCCGTTACAGGCATCGCGACTATCATACATAGGATTGTTTTCAGCTACAGTTATTTGCTCTAAATTATTGCTTTCGAGGAAGAACGCGTTTTCTCCTATTTCAGTCACCCAATCGGGTATGGTTATTGACGTTAGGCCGGTGCAGCCATAGAAGGCACAACTGCCGATTCTCGTTACATCCTTCGGTATAACGGATGTCTTACATCCGACTATGAGAGTGTTCGTATTCGTTTCGATGATTGCATTGCAGTCACCACGGCTATCGTAAGCAGTGTTGCCCGGCGCAACTTTTATTAATTCCAAGTTACCGCAATTTATAAAGGCCCCGGACTCTATTTCCGTTACACCTTTGCCTATCGTTACCTCCCTTAGATTGCTGCATCCGGAGAAGGCGTTCATAACTTTTGTAACATTGTCCGGTATTGTTACTGACGTCAACCCGCTACAACCGTGAAAGGCTTCCCCGTAAATAACTGTCACGGAATTAGGTATCACTATAGATTTCAATGCACTACAATCCTCGAATACTTCTGAATCTATTTCTGTGACGTTGCTTGGTATCTCAATGCTTGTAAGGGAGGAACACCCATTAAAGGCATAATCTTCGATATGCGTGACACTATTGGGTATAGTCAGTGTGCGCAAGTTGCTACATTCATAAAAGACTCCTTTACCAATGTGCTTCACATTTTTGCCTAACGACACGGATGTTAGACGTTTACACCTGGCAAATGCGTACATATTTATCGTTGTAACGCTGTCCGGGAGCGTTACGGCTGTCAAGTTCTCACAGTCACAAAACGCTCGTTCTCCAATTTCCACTACATTTTCGGGTAAGGTTATGGAGGATAAGTAGTTGCAGTCATCAAAGACATCATTCCCTATACATGTCACGCTATCAGGGATTATTGTATTCTTGCATGCTGCGATTAGTGTGTTCGTCTGTGTCTCTATAATAGCATTACACCAATCACGGCTATCATATACCGGATTGTTTGGATCAACGATTATCTTTTCCAGGCTGTTACATCCTCGGAAAGGACTGCCATTACCCCTCTTGCCTCGATACATATATGTTACACTGTCAGGTATATATAATGACTTTAGGCTTGTGCAGTCACTGAAAGCTTCTTCCTCTATTGCTTTTACGCTGTTCGGTATGGCTATGGACAACAGATTGTGACAATGCTTAAATGCGTAACTCCTTATCGTTGTTGCCGTATCTGGTATTGTCACTGACGTCAGGCCGGTGCAATTGCTAAAAGCTGACCATTTTATTTCCGTAACGCCTGTTGGAATTATTATAGACTTCAAGCTGCTACAGCCGCTACAAATGTCATTCTCTATGATTTTTAGATTTTTTGAAAGCACCAAGGAAGTCAGGGCTGTACATTCTTCAAATGCATATGAGTAAATCTCGGTGACGCTATCCGGTATGACCATCGTATCCAATCCTGTGCATCCCCGAAAGGCATTTTCACCGATTATATTTACGCCGAAAGGTATTGTTATCGATGTCAAACCACTACAATAACCAAACGCTTTGTATCCGATGGTTTCAACGCTGTCAGGTATGTTTATCGAAGTCAGTTCGCTACAACACCAAAAGGCACAACTGCCGATATATGTCACTCCCTGGGATATTTTTACCTCACTGAAATGAAATTTACGGCTTTTCCGAATCCAGGGTGCTCGCCCGGCTTGAGTGTCGTCATAGCTGTCCATCGGACCGGTGCCGGTGATGGTCAGTACATCGTTTTCGAGCGTCCAGGTGAGATTGTCTCCGCATTTGCCTGACAATACTCGGTTGCTTGCGGATTTATCGGATTTTTTTGCTGCCATGGTTTTTCTGATAGGTATAGGCGTCCTCACGCGCTTGACGAAGAGACCAAAGGCCAAGGGAGTTAATAATGAATGTATACCCGGATGCGATGGCGGCGGCCGAAAAGTGATGGATGATTTGTCGTTATCCTATGTGGATGGATTCCGCCGATGCATACATCGGTACACAAAAAAAGCGAGGACTCTTTACTTGTTGCTCATCCCATTGTCTCGGCGTCTAAGCAAAGTTCGCTTCGCCTACGGAAGAGCAACACATCGAAAACCTCGCAGCTAATGCAATATCGTCAACTACGGCGCAGCTTATGCCGATAGAAGCACTTATTACAAACCCACAAGCGTTCTATTGTTGCTATCCTTGACAGCGATAATGGGAAATTTGTCAGATTTCGGAACGTCAAGAATAAGCGCCAAGTATACGCTTTTTGATAATATGTCGTGTATGTCGCGCCGCATAGTGCTGCGTTTCATACGGTGTTGCCCGCCGCTCGCCCCCTACGGGGCTTCTGCTCTATTACGGGTAACTTTTCCGCAAAGTAAAGCCTTTTTTTTGATATGACAAAATTTTTGGCAGAAAAAACGTTAAAAAAATTTTTTGACGTTAGGAATGTCTTTATGATGAAATTTCGGGGGGGGGTAATGTGCTGATAAATAGTGATATAGCTTGAATTGGCAGGCCGGCCGTCGAGTCTTCGGTCGGACACGTGTGTGTCGATGTTGTATGTGCGGGTTATCTGTCGGTGTCGAGCCGGGCTATACGG
>CAVEDT010000103.1:4399-6050 GCA_963614475.1 Roseburia faecis | reverse complement strand
ACGGAGGCTTCGAAGTGGTCAAGCGCGCCGTATTGTTGGGCAAAATCACCCGCAGTATGCGTTCCCTATGCTTTGCCGGTACGCACGGCAAGACCACTACGTCATCTATGGCCGCGTACATCCTGGACCGTGCACCGGTGGGGTGCAACGCCTTTCTCGGCGGCATTCTGCGTAATGTCGGCAGTAATCTGATACTCAACGGTTCCAGCGATCTTTGCGTCGTCGAGGCCGACGAATACGACCGCAGCTTCCACCAGCTGACACCTTATGTCGCCGTCATCACGGCTACCGACCCCGATCATTTGGACATCTATGGAACCGAGGAGGCATATCTCGAAAGCTTCGCTCATTTCACCGAGCTGATACGCGAAGACGGCGCCCTGCTGCTGCACACCGGACTGAAAGTGGTGCCGCGCCCCGCCGTCGGAGTGCGTCGTTACTCCTACAGCCGTGACGAGGGCGACTTCCACGCCGCCAATATACGCCGTGGCGGTGGCGAGATAGTCTTTGACCTTGTGCACCCCTTCGGTGACCCCATACGCGACATCACGCTCGGCGTACCGGTCGAAATAAATATCGAAAATGCCGTGGCCGCTGCCGGCGCGTGCCTCATCGCCCTCGGTGACGACCAATCGCAGTTGCCGCACGAGGCCATACGCAGTGCCTTGGCGCGTTTCCAAGGCGCCGAACGCCGCTTCCAATTCCATCTCAAAGAACCCATGCCCGGCGGACACGTCATCATCGACGACTACGCACACCATCCCGACGAGTTGCGCCAAAGCATCGCATCCGTCAAGGCGCTCTATCCCGAGTGCAAGCTCACCGTGGCTTTCCAGCCGCACTTGTACACCCGTACACGCGACTTCGCCGACCAATTTGCTGCGGCTCTCGACCTCGCCGACGGCGGCGTCATACTCCTCGACATCTACCCCGCACGCGAACAGCCCATACCCGGAGTGACATCGAAATTGATTTTCGACAAACTTCACACCGACAAAAAAGTGCTTATTCCCAAAGAAAAGTTGGTAGATACCGTAAAACATTGTAACTTTGAAATCTTATTGACGGCAGGCGCCGGCGACATCACCAATTATGTGGATGATATCGTCAAAGAGACCGTCGCCGCTACCGAACATAAATAAGGTTGACAACCAATTAACGATGAGGAAGATACACGCCGAACGTCGCACAATTGTGCGCTGCCTGCTATCCGTAGCCATGGCAGCGTACCTATGCATCGTTGTGCCTATAGCCCGGTCGGAACGCGCCCATCAGCCTATAGGTATGCCGCTTATCGAACTTGAGGACACCCTCGGCGTGCGCTTCGTCACCGTTTCGGATATCAAGGATATCCTTGCTTCGGTGTATCCCGGGCTGGATACCATGCAGCGCGGACATGTCAGCACCTACCGACTGCTGGAGGCCCTGTCTGCCAACAATCGCATAGAACACGCCTCGGTCAACCTTCTGGCTGACGGCAATTTGCGCGTATGCGTGGTGCCCATGGTGCCCGTAGCACGCGTCTTCCCGGACGACAATACCCCATCGTATTACGTCAACGCCGTGGGCAAACGACTGCCCGCCGACCCGCAACATTGCGTGGACGTCCCCGTGTTGTGCGGCAATTTTACCGACCCGGCAAGTGTACGCC
>CAVEDT010000103.1:0-4389 GCA_963614475.1 Roseburia faecis | reverse complement strand
GTGTACGCCGTCTGCTGCCGATGTTGGCGACGATACATGCCGATGCCGGCGCCGATGCCCTCGTTGCCAGTGTCAGTCTTGACCGAAGCACCGGCGACATCATAGTGCACCCCAATGTCGTGGGTCACGTCATCAATATGGGCGATACGACAGCCGTGGCCAATAAATTGGCTCGCGTGCGCTCGTTTTACCATAACGTCATGCCCGTCAAGGGCTGGAACTATTATGATACCGTCAGTGTCAAGTGGGGCGGCCGCGTTGTGGCCACCCGCCGCACCAAGATGCTGCCACAGAGTGTCTTGAATATGTATATAGACAGTTTGGCGGCGGACGATGCTCGGGATTATGTGGACGAAAGTGTCACCATGCCTCCGGATATTGACAATCATAACGGTAAGACGCACGGCGTCAGTGAACCTAAGGACTCTTCTCATACTACACCAAACAAACACCAATGACCGACAAAAACATCATCATCGTACTCGAAATAGGCTCCTCGGCCCTGCGTGCCGCCGCAGCCGAAGTCAAAGACAACTCGGTAAGCGTCATCGATGCCGTGACCGAGCCTCTGGACCAGTGTGTGCGTATAGGCCGCATACAAAACGTGGAGGAAGTCACCAATGCCGCGCGACACAGCCTTGAGGCGCTCGAATCGTGCAACGCCTTGGAGAAACACAGAATCCAAGCCGTGTATATCGCTGTGGGCGGACGCTCGCTGGAGGCATCCTATGCCGAAGCTTCGATTACATTCCCGGACGAAAGCGAAATCTCGCAAGAGGTTCTCGAACGTCTCGCCGATGAGGCTTGCAAGAATGTTCCCACTAATCGTGAGATTTTAGATATCCTTCCGCGCAAATTTATGGTCAACGGTATGGCCACCAAGCGTCCGCGCGGAAATTTGGCCAGGATCGTGACCGCACAGTATTCCATTGTTCATTGCAATCAGCGCAATTTGCGCAATATCGAGACCGTCATCAACGAGCGTCTCAACTTGGACTCGAAATACATCACCCGTCCCTTGGCCGAAGCCGAGATGGCACTGAGCGAACGCGAAAACAAGGGCGGATGTATGCTTGTCGATTTCGGCGCCGAGACCACCACGGTGTCCATATACAAGGACGGAGTACTGCAGTACTTGGCTACGATACCACTGGGTAGCGAGGCCATCACTTGCGACCTCGCTTCCGTCTTGTCCGTCACCGATGCGCAAGCACGCGACGTCAAGGAGCGTATGGCCGATGTCATTGCCGAAAATCAGGAGAATGCACGTATCAATATCATCAACGAAACGGTGCGCGGACGTGCAATGCAGATCATCGCCAATATCCTGAAGCAAATCGAATTTGCCGGATTTGAGAGCAAAGATTTGGCCGGAGGCATTGTTGTCACCGGCGGCGGCAGCCTGCTGCGCCACTTTGTTCAATGCCTCGAAAAGTATGCCAAGATGCCGGTGCGCCCGGCCGAAGTTTCGGGCGTACAAGTTCGTGACAATATGCTGGTAAGCAGCGCATACTTCCCGCTGATGGCCGCGATAGCCGATGCGGCACGCAGCGCTCGCCGTCCCGAGCCGATGGAATGTCTCCAAGCCCCGGCGGTCACACCAATTGCCGAAACGGACGATGCCGGTTTCGCGGTAGACAATAACGACAATCCTTTTGACGGCAGCGGTAGCGGAGTCGAGGTCCCGGCCGGAAACAACCGCAATGGCAAGGATGAAGATGACATCGAAGGTCCTGTGGAACCACCGAAAGAGCATGATGGGCCGTCAATAATTGATGTGATTAAGACAAGGGTCTCCAATCTGTTCAATAAGGTTATGTCCGGTCCTGACGGAGCTGACGATATGATGTAACCCGAGACGACCTCGAAGACGCATTTGGCAAATCATAGAAATACAGACAACACACTCCTCGCTAATATAAAAAAACACTACTCCTCATAAGATATGGACGACAATACAGACGTAACAACAGACCTTGGCGACTTCAAGACAACGGAGAAGCCTATACAGAGCATCAAGGTTGTCGGCGTCGGCGGTGGCGGCAACAATGCCGTCGAAAAGATGTTCGCCGCCGGCATCAACGGCGTATCCTTTGTGCAGATAAACACGGATAAACAGGTACTTCAGGACTCCAAGGTGCCCACGGTGGTACTCCTCGGCGAAGGTCGCGGTGCCGGCGGCAGACCCGAAGTAGCGCGCAAACTTGCCGAAGAAGACGCCGATAAGATAGCCGAAATATTTGAAGACGGCACGGACATGGTGTTCGTGACTGCCGGTATGGGCGGCGGTACGGGTACGGGCGCGGCTCCCGTGGTGGCCCGCATCACCCGCGAAAAGGGGATACTCACCATCGGTATCGTCACCATACCCTTCAGCTTCGAAGGCCCCGGACGTAACAAAAAAGCACTGGCCGGTGCCGCCGAAATGGCCAAATACGTTGATGCCCTGCTGGTGCTCGACAACGACCGACTTGTCGAGATATATCCCAACTTTTCGATTCTCAACGCCTTCCGTCGCGCCGACGATACACTGCGAAACGCCGCCGAAGGCATCACCGAAATCATCACTCGCGTGGGCATTGTCAATCGAGACTTCAACGATGTCGACGCAACTTTGCGTGACGGTAAGACTGCCATAATATCAAGCGGTTACGGTGAAGGCCCGGACCGTATCAACGATGCCATACAGGAAGCTTTGCGTTCGCCGCTGCTCAAGGACTGCAACGTCGTGGACAGCAAGCGTATGCTCTTTGTCTTATATGCCTCGTGCGGCAGTGCCGACGAGCCTGAAACCGAAAGCAATGACTCGGGCGAAAATGCACTGCGTGCCGGCGAAACTATGGCTATCACCAATTTCGTGGCCTCTATGAGCGCCAAGGACATCGAAGTGAAGTGGGGCCTTTACAACGTCCCCGAGTTGGGCGATCGTGTCAAGGTTACTATTCTTGCATCCGGATTTGAGATCTCAACGACTCCTAAGCGCGAAGAAAGTGCACCCGGCAATACGGGCGAGAAAAAAAGTCCTCGCGCCAATGGTCCTATCGATGTACTCGGCCAGGACAAGGAAATTGCGCTGCGTCTTGCCGGATACAATATTCTGCCTACGGATGAGTATGATAACGATGAGTCTATCAGTCAGTTCGTGTCCGAATCGCCACGCATCGGATACGCCGGCATTGTAGGCAAAGGCACCAAGAACACCGGCGGCAACGGAACGACCGCCCGTCGCGACAATAACGAGCCGCCACAGACCAATACCATATCCTTTGACGGCATGTAAGCCGCCACACTCTTTCTCGGCCGCTCGACGGCCGAGAAAGAGAATACAGATTAAGAGCATTACCAAGTAGCAATCAATAATATAGCGCCATGTCAGCCAATCCCGTCAAACCCGAGAACCGCATACCCGATACGCCTGATGGCAAATGGACCGAAATAGAGCACCTGCCCGAATGGGACGAGGAATTCTACAATGTCTATACGGCCAAGAAATACGGCAAATGGGTGATGCTCAAAGCGCTGCGTCCCGAGATCAAGGACGAGCCCGAATATCAGGCCATGCTCGAAAAAGAATTCGAGGTGCGATACAACCTTTCGCATCCGAATATCGTGATGATCAACGACATCGAAGATATTGCCGGCATCGGTCGATGCATCATCACCGATGATGTCTACGGGGACAGCCTGCGTCGTCTCATCAACGAAGATCGCCTTACCGACCACCAATACGAGCAACTGCTGACGCGTCTGCCGGCTGCCATGGAGTATATCCAGCAAAACCACTTGGCACACCATCCGATACGGCCGGAGACCATCTTGTTTACGGAAAACATCGGCAATCTCAAGCTGATAGACGTCGGCTTCGACCAGCGTTCGTCGCTGTCGCATGCCGATACGGACGATGATATCTACAACTACGGTGCCGTCATCCGCGAAACGCTCGAGCGCACCGGACGCCGCGACTCGCTGATGTCGCGCGTGGCCGCACGTTGTACCGACCCCAATCCCCGCCGCCGCTACTGCGATGTCCAGGCCTTGCGCCTTGCCATTGCCGGCGGCAGCGCCAAACGAATATACATTTTGGCTATAGCCTTCCTCGCCGTAATGGTGGCGGCTTTGGCCCTCATACTGCTGCTGCAACCCGAGCCGACTACGGCCTTGTAGCATCAAATACCATAAATACAACTACTTATCAGACATGTCTGTAACTATCAAACCCATAGCACCGGTCAAGAAAAGCCTCAAGCAGTACGTTCACTTCGGCATAGACCTATACAAGGGCAACAAGTACTTTGTCCCGCCGTTGGTGCTTGACGAAATCAATATGCTGCTGCCCGAAAAGAATCCGGCTTTCGACTTCTGTCTGGCGCAGTCGTACATGGCTTACCG
>CAVEDT010000102.1:0-6054 GCA_963614475.1 Roseburia faecis | reverse complement strand
CTGTTCGGTGATGTCATCGGCGTCAGCCGGGACCATAAACAGCAGCACGGCGTTGCGCTCGATGTGTCGCAGAAAGCGCAGACCCAGCCCGCGGCCTTCGCTGGCGCCTTCGATGATACCGGGGATGTCGGCCATGACAAACGACCGACCGTCGCGGTATTCGACGATGCCCAACTGGGGCTCCATAGTCGTGAACGGATAGTCGGCAATCTTGGGGCGAGCGGCGCTGACCGCGCTGAGTAGCGTCGACTTGCCGGCATTGGGGAAGCCTACGAGGCCGACGTCGGCCAGAAGTTTGAGCTCGAGCACGATATTCTTTTCGATGCCGGGTTCGCCGGGCTGGGCATATCGCGGCGTGCGATTGGTAGCGCTCTTGAAATGCCAGTTGCCCAGACCGCCGCGTCCGCCGCGCAACAGCTTGACCAATTGGCCGTCATCGCGTACCTCGGCCAGGTATTGGCCGGAGTCGGCGTCATAGACGACGGTACCGCAAGGGACGTTGATTATTATGTCCTCGCCATCGCAACCGCTGCTGCGGTTTTCGGAGCCGCGTTGGCCGTCACCGGCAAATATGTGGCGTCTGAATTTGAGCGGCAGAAGTGTCCACATGTGTCGGTCGCCGCGCAGAATTATGTGTCCGCCGCGTCCGCCGTCGCCACCGTCGGGTCCGCCTTTGGGAACGTATTTGGCACGGTGGAAGTGTAGCGAGCCGGCTCCGCCTTTGCCGGAGCGACATTGTATTTTTACGTAGTCTATGAAGTTTGATTCGGGCATGTCGTGTCGTGTTTGTGTCGTTAGGTGTATCTATAGGCGCCGTGCGTCATCCCATACGGCTGTCGTTGAGCCGCCGGTGATTTTCCATCAGTCGGCAGGCTTGGGCAAAGTCGGCGGGAGTGCCGATGTCCATCCATACGCCGTCCACGGGATAATAGGTGACGCGTCGGCCTGCGGTGATGGCATCGGCCACGAGGTCGGTGGCATCGGTGCGTTGCGCAGCATCGAGTGTGTCAAGCAGGTCGTTGGAAATGAGATATATTCCGGCGTTGGCGTAGTGGGTGTATGATGGCTTTTCCTCGATGCCGCGCACCATGCCGGCGTCGTCGGTGGCAAGTATGGCGAAGGGTACGGATACTTGATAGGAAATTGCGGCTATGGTGATGTCGGCGTCGGTGTCAATGTGTCGCAGATACATCTGCTCAAAGGATATGGTGGTGAGCAAGTCGCTGTTCATAACCAATGTTGTCCCGCCGGGAGCGTGGTCTACGAGGGCGGCGGCGCCGATAGTGCCCATGGGAAAAGTCTCGCGGACGCAGCGCACACGCACGCCCTCGGGGGCATTGGCCCCGTCGGCAAAATGCGCGTCCAATTGTTCAGCCAGATATCCCGTGGTGACGGTGATGTCGGTAATGCCTGCGGCGGCCAGTGCATCAATGTTGTAGTCGATGATGGCGCGGTCGCCCACGTGCAGCAGCGGTTTGGGGGTGTCGTTGGTAAGCGGCCGCAGCCGTTCGCCCTTGCCTCCGGCCATAAGTATTGCACTGACGGGCAGGCAGGTGGATGTATGGCGCAGGTCGACAATGCGTAGCAGGTGTTTGTCGCGGTTCAGCACCGGCACCAGGGTGATGCCGCGATTGCGCATATAGGCTATGCGGCGCACGTCGGGGCGAGCCTCGGCGTCGATATACGCAAATCCGGTGTGCACGGCTTCGGTGACCGGGGCGGCGGTGTCGATGCCGTCGCATAGGGCGCGGCGTATGTCGCCGTCGGTGAGTGTTCCGATGACGGCGCCTCTGTCGTCGACCACAAAAAGGGTCATGGCCTCGCCGGAGAGTTCGTTGAGGCGTTGCAGGGCCGTAAGTATTGACGCATGTGCGTCGATGATGTGGCGCTGTATATCGGTCGGGGATGCTGGCGTATTCATTGGTGTAATTCGTTGATGAGGTTTTCGGCTATCGCCCAGTCGCGCGGGGTGTCTAAGTCGATGCTTCGTGCGGCCTCCATTTCCAGCGGCAGTCGGCGACGCATTTTCAGCATAGGCGTGGTGCGCACGGCCTCGGGGTCGATGACGTATACAGCGCCGTTGTATTGCCATACCGTAGGGGCGTCCTGGCGTCGCGTGTAGCGACCGTCACCCTTGCTGACGTGCAGATAGCCGTCGCTGTCACGCTCCATAAGGTCGTAATAGGGGTTGGCCTCGGAGGGGCATACGGACACCACCATATCGCAAGTGCCGTGAGCCGCGGCGTACATTGCCAGACCGCGCTGTATGTCCTCGGGACGGCGCAGCGGCGAAGTGGGCTGGAGCAACACTACGCAGTCGTAGGCTATGCCGAGGCTGTCGGCGTAGTCCATAGCGTCGATGATAACATCTTGAGTGGCTGCGGTGTCCGTGGCCAGGGCTTCGGGACGACGACGTATGGTGATATCGGCGGCTGCGGCGAGGGCCACCTCGGCAATGCGAGTATCGTCGGTGCTGACGATGATGCGCCGGCGGTCGGCGCCGGCGGTGAGCGCCAGAGCATTGGCTATAGCGTAGTGTATCAGAGGCTTTCCGCCAAGCTCTTTGATATTCTTGTGCGGGATGCCTTTGCTGCCTCCGCGTGCGGGGATGATATATATCGGATTGGTGTCCATGTGGTGTTCCCGGGGGGGGTTATCGGGGGATGTCGTAAAATGTTTTGGCCACGCTTAGCGGCAGATGCGAGAGTATGGCCTCGGCGATAGCGCGTGGCGTCTCGGGACGGTAATAGGGGTTGGCGACGGCGGCGGCACGCTCTCGCGCCTCGGGGGTGAGCGCTTCGGCGATAGCCTTGGCGATGTCGTCCGCCCCGGCGGCGCAGTGTATTACGGAATCGGCGCACTGACGCCCGGCCTGACGCCCGCCTATATCGACGGTGGGGACGTGCATACTCGGAGCCTCGATGATGCCGCTGGAACTGTTGCCCACGACGGCGGCGCACAGGGCCATCGTCGAGAGGTAGCGTCGTGCGCCAAGGCTCTCGACGGCTAATACGCGCCCGGGGTTGGCAGCAGCGTATTTGTCTGCCAACGAGCGTATTCCGGCGGCGCCGGCGTCGTTGTTGGCGCCTGTCAGTATGATATTGCAGCCGTCAAAGCGGTCAAGGGCTTGCAGCAGTGCCTCGAAGCGATGTGCCGGAATGTCGGCATGGTCATTGGTCTCGGGGTGGTAGGTCACCAACAGCGTGCGTCGAGGATTGATATCGAAACCGCCAAGGCTGCGGCGCAGTTCGTCCACCGGCATCTTGGGCATTTTCAGAGCGTTGTATACGCCCGGGGCGCCCACGGTGATTACGCTGTCGGGCTGCTCGCCCATCTGTACGATGCGACTGCGGGCCTCATCGGTGGCGCATAGATGCAGCGAAGCCAACTTGGTGATAGCGTGACGCATACTGTCGTCTACGGCGCCGCGTGATGTCTCGCCGCCATGCAGATGTGTCACGGGGACGGCGGTGAGTACGGCAGCCTGAGCCGCGGCCAAAGCCTCGAAACGGTCGCCGAGGATGACAGCTGTGTCCGGTTGCAGCTCGGCCAAAGCATCGGCCACTCCGGCCAGACATACGGCCGCAGCATGCGCGCGTCCGGCTCCGCTATCGTCCGGCGCCTCGGGCACGGCCACGCGATGTGTCACTTCGAAACCCTCGGCGACGATACCGTCTACCGTATAGCCGTGGCGATGAGATAGATGCATATTAGTGGCTACCACCGAAAGGCGTACCCCCGGGGTGTCACGCAGCAGTCGCGCCGCCGGAGACAGCAGTCCCCAATCGGCGCGCGTTCCGGTGATGACGGCTATATGCGCGACTTTGTCCATGATGTGTATGATGCCGGAATATCAAAGGAGCGAGGCGTCGATGAAATCTCACCGGCGGCCACGCCTGTATATTCCGAATACTATGTCAGAATTTACTTTTTGTACTTGACTACCAGAAGCGAAGCATCGGCATAAGGCAGATGTTTCATCGGCACCTGGGTCAGGGTTGTATCGGCCTTGGAAGTGTCATAATCCTCCAGACTATACACTCCGGCGCTGACTGCATCGGCTGCAGGTACGGCAAAATATACGGCGTCGGCACCGCTGCGGCAGATAGCATTGTAAGCCTCAGTGGTAGGCTGTATTACGGTGTAGATGCTGCCACCGTAAAGGCTCTTGCGACGCGATGACTTGATGGCGTTTTCCTCGGCAGTGCCCGTAGCGGTTGCCGTGCCCTGCGAACGCAGAGCGCCGTTCAGAACTACTACGGCTCCGATGGGCTTCTTGGCGGTCTTGGCTACGGATACAGCCATATCCATAAACATTTCGTCATTGACCGACACCTTGTCGACCTTGGTGATGTTGACGCCTGCGGTGATGGCAAATACGCCTACAAGCACGGCCGCAACAGCCAGCATAAATTTCTTTTTCATCGTTATATCCTTTCGTTTTAAGTTGTTTCGTTATAGATTATTCTGTCGCAATTTCTTCCGGTATGTATTGTTCTGTCGTAAGTTGTCTTATCGAAGAACGGCTTAACTTATATTGTATTGTCGTGTATTTTATTGCGTTGTCGTGTATTTTACTAAGTTTATGCGTTTAGCTCTAAGCCGTTTTTGGGGAAGGAATGATGTCGAGTTCCTCCCGATGAATGTTGCGGATACGCCGTGTCTCGTGCAGATACGCCGCACCTCGACTTTCGGCCGAGTCGGTTTATACCCGTTAGACTTGCCGTAAGCCGATAAGTTAAATCACAATACAAAGTTACGCTTTTTTTCGCTAAATAATCCCTCCGCCGCGCCCGAAGCTGAAATTTGTCCAATGCATACACCAATAAACAATTGCCACGGTCAGGTCATCCGCCCTCGTGTTTACGCTGCGGGAAATCCGGAGTTAACCATTATTGGCGACTCGGTCAAAGAGTGAGGTCCTACCCAATTCAATGATTTCCAGTCATTAGTTTCACTGTCTTGACTTGTGTCCCGACTTGAGCCTTACGGAAAGTCGACATCGGCGGTCGTTGAAATCTTTACACGAAAAGCCGATGTCAAGTAATGACTTACGATGTAGATACGAGACGCCAAAACTGAAGGACAAAAACATATTATATGCGGCGTAATTAAAAATAAAACGCTAAATTTTGCGGACAGATTTAAAGTTCAACCTTAAAATTGTCCAAATAGCAAACAATGCACTGATAAATAGGACGATGGCTTTGACCATCAAAGAGTATTTCGGCTTATATACCATACGCATAGACACCGGACGAGGCAACATCGTGATGCAGCGCCGGATACACCTGCCGCGGCCTCCTCTTCACTCGGGGCTCCCGCCTCGCCTACGAAAAGCCCCTGACCCGACCCACCCACCGATAGCAAACAGTAATGAGTAAAACATTAATTGTTTGGCACATATAGTAGAAATCCGTACCTTTGCACTGAAAAAACAGCTGCATTTGCAACCATTTTTTCAGTAGCAACCTCTAAAAAACAGGCGTAATGACAATAAATAGAGCCGATTACATAGAAAAACTTAGCGCTAAAAGCTGGAACGGCAAGATTAAGATTATCACAGGCATCAGGCGCTGTGGCAAGTCCTTCCTCTTGTCTGTCCTTTTCAAACAGCATCTGATAGAGACCGGCGTTACGGAAGACTCCTTCATAGAAATTGACTTGGAGAAAAGACGTGACGTAAAATACCGCAATCCAAACGCCCTATACGATTATGTGGTCAAGAGGTCAAGCGATATGGGTAAGCGGTATTATGTTTTCATCGACGAGATACAGCTGTCCTACAGAGTAAAGAGCACTGATATAGATGAAGAATCTGTGCCGGAAGAAGACCGAGAATTGCTTTATACGACTTTTTATGACGTACTCAATGATTTAATGGGGCATCCAAATCTGGATGTGTATGTAACCGGGTCAAACTCTAAAATGTTATCTTCGGATATTGTCACCAATTTTCGAGACAGAGGGTCGGAAATCAGGGTTTATCCGTTGTCTTTTATGGAATTCTACCAGGCGAAAGGCTTAAACAAAGCTGATGCTCTTGAGGAGTAT
>CAVEDT010000101.1:0-6088 GCA_963614475.1 Roseburia faecis | reverse complement strand
ACGCTAAAATCAAAAATTTCCGTGCTCAGCTCCGAGGTGTCGTTGATGTCAAATTTTTCCTGTATAGGCTGAGCTTAATATTCGGTTAAAAACAGGTTTTTGCTGGTGTCCCTTCAAAGCGGAAAAGAACTATCATTGCAGTGTTCCATCGCTTCAGGCGTTCATCAACATCAAACTCGAAAGGCGGACAAAGCCATGAATTTCCGTAATTGCGGCATTGCTTGCACAACTCGATAAAATATCGGACATCGCGATAGCCGGCAATATACTCGGCCACCGCTATTTCCTTGGTAAGTATTGCCTTTTCAGTCATTTATCTAAGTGTTTAAGAATTTGCTTACAGCAGTTACGGCTTCCTTGAAAGCCGTCGGCTGTCCCGGGACGGTGATGAACAAGTGCGTAGCGGTCGGATATATATGATAGATGACCGGACAGCCGAGACCGTTCATTCGGTCGACCAATTCGGCAGTCTGGTCCAAAAGTATATCGTGCCCCGCCGAAATAAACAATGTCGGAGGCAGGGCTTTAAGAGCATCATCGCTGCTTAATCCCACTGAAATCAAAGGATTGCGCTCGTCATGATTGGCGTATGCTTCATTGAAAGCCTCGAGAAGTTCAGCATCATTTCCGTAGCCTTGGCCATATTTAATCCACGAGGGAGTAATCTCCGTAAAGAGTTTGGTGACGGGATAAATCGGAATAATCTTGGCAATACCCAGGACAGACATACCGGCCGCCAAAGCCAAATTGCCTCCGGCACTATCGCCTCCCACTGCAATTTGTGTCGAGTCACAGTCCCATTTCGCGGCATTTTCCCGAAGATAGGACACTGCTTGCCGGATATCTTCGAGCGCGGCCGGATAAGGATGAGCGGGCGCGAGGCGATAGTTGAGCGCAGCCACCACACAATCACCCTCCAGCGCCACGGCTGCGCAGAAACGGGCGCAACTGTTTATACTTCCGAAACACCAGCCGCCACCGTGCAGGTATAGCAATATCGGGCGTTTGTGCTTGGCTTTGCTCTTCGGAGAAAATAAGCAAATGTCCGGGGTCGGATAGTATGTTTTGACGGCTTCGGGCAAATCGGGCGCTTGATTTCGACTCGCGCGAATTTGTTGTAGGTCGGAGTCGTCGCCCTGCATGGCTTTACGAACTGCCAGCATCTGAGAGTGCTGCAGTCCGGACTTCATACTCGAAAGAAACGCCTGCTCCTCCACCGACATCGCCTGCCGTATCACGGAGTCGGGATAAATCGGTTGTGCGGTCGATGTCACGGACGATAATAATATGAACGCAACCACGGCGCTTAATACTTTATAGCGAAACATAGGGTAATATTAATGATAGTTACGACTTATGATACAGAAAACAACCGGGTTGATGAGAATTGAAAACGCCGATGGATTGGAGAAAAGCATGGATAGTCGTGGAGCCTACAAACTTCATCCCACGCCTTTTTAAGTCCGCGGACAACGCGTCCGAAATCTCCGATGTAGTTGACTCATAATCGTATATCGGAGTCGTCGGGCAAAATCCGGATAGGTATTCACGAAACGAGCCGCACTCATCTTGGATAGCCTTGAATATTCGAGTATTAGATACGGCAGCCTTGATTTTGGCTCCATTGCGAATTATCTCCGGATTACGCATCAAATTCTCCACCTTAGCATCGTCATAAGCGAGAATTGCATCTCTATCAAACCCGTCAAATGCCGTGCGGAAGGCTTCACGTTTATTGAGAACACATTCCCATGACAATCCGGCTTGAAATGTTTCTAAAATCAACAGTTCAAGCAACCTTTCGTCATCGTTGACCGGACGGCCCCACTCCTCATCATGATACTTGATATAGAGGGGGTTCTTCGGATTAGCCCAAAAGCAGCGTGTCTTCTCCGTCATGTCCGGTCGGTATTGATATGACGAATGATTACAGCGGGATTACCGGCGACGATTGTGTCGGCCGGGACATCGTGGGTGACCACCGAAGCGGCGCCGACCACGGCATTCTCGCCGACAGTAACTCCGGGTAGAATTGTTGCCCCGGCACCAATCCACGCACGACGGCAGATTTTGACCAGCTTGCAGGTAATAACCCATCGGTTATCAAGATCGTGGTTATTGGAAATCAATTGCACATTTGCCGCTATCTGAACCTCATCCTCTATGGTGATACCTCCAGCCGACATCATCAGGCATCCAGGCATAATGACGACATTTCGGCCTATCGTCACCCGGTGAGGGCGCACGGCCGTAATCGGAGCCATCACTCGACTGCCGACGCCCATAGACGGGAACAGCTTGTGCATCAGTTCGTCATACTCATCCGTACCAGGCATCGTATGATTAAATTTGAAGACAAGTCGAGCCGCTTCGGCGGCAAGCGCAAGTGCCTCAGGCGATTGCTTGAGCGTATCTATTCTAATCTCTTCCATTATTCAGTAGCTTATCGATTAATTATACCACCTGCTTACATCCGAAAAAACTGTCTATAACTGAAATCAGCAGACCGGGTCTCGAACATAAATTAAGCAGACCTTCCCCATTTTAGTCGGGGAGTAGGACAAAGGTACAAAATCTTTTTTAGGCGAAATAGATTACCGTAGCACTTCTCATTCGAAAAATCCATTGTCCGCTAAATTCAAGGATGACGGTTCGAACCGGCCCGAACACTTGGAGCACATCAGACGTTATAATATCACACAAACACAAGTATTCACTCTCCTAACACTCTACACTATGGATAAATACATCTGCGACGTATGCGACTACATCTACAATTCCAAAGAAGGCGACCCCGACGGCGGCATCGAACCAGGCACACCCTTTGACGAGATACCCGACACCTGGGTATGCCCTATTTGCGGCGCCGACAAGGACAGCTTTGTCGTCTATCAGCAACAATAGCCCACCGTTTCGTCGGGACGAAGCACGTCAGATAGCAATTACAACTACAACGAAACGGAACAATTCCACTTAAAAAAACTATGAAACGCATACTTACATTAACAATCGCCATACTTTCCATCTCCGGCATCCATGCCCAACGCGTCAACAACGGCGAGCTCAAACGCCTCCAAACCTTTATGCAAACACCTGCTCAACAACCCGGCAAAACCAATGCCGAGGCCCTGCACATATCCGACATCAACAACCCGGCGACATGGGAAGGTATAACCATATCCAACGGCCACATCACGCGCATCGATTGGAAAGGCAAGCACCTTGCCGGGCAACTCGATTTGAGCGGCTTTGCAGCGCTCACGTACATTGAAGTATCGCACAACGCGCTGACATCGCTCTCCGTAGACGGATGCACCGCGCTAGCCGAACTCAATGCCTCGCACAACCGGCTATCACAAACAATGACAACCGGTTGCCCACGCCTGGCCAAAGTAGACATATCAGCCAACCGCATGACACAACTAAATCTCGGCGGGCTTGCGGCGCTGAAAACGCTAAACTGCAGCGACAACCTATTTGCCGCACTCGATGTGGCAAATACGCGGACACTCACGACGCTTAACTGCAGCGGATGCCGGCTCGAAAGCCTGACCGTGGACAATTGCACAGCCCTACGCAACTTATATTGTGCAAATAATCGGCTGACCGCACTCAGCCTTTCCGGCACAAGCGCCCTGGCCTCCCTCAACATCGAAGGCAACAACATCGCCCATATCATTCTCTCCGGGCTGCCGGCACTCAACACCTTAGTATGCAGCGACAACAATATGAAGACACTCGGCATACGCGATTGCAAAGCTCTGAGCGACATTGTATGCTCGTACAACAACCTCACGGCACTCGAAGTCGCGTCATGTCCCAACCTCGCCTTTGTAGACTGCTCATACAACGACTTGCAGCAATTAGACTTAAGCAATCAAACGATGCTTCAGCGGCTACTTTGCGATAACAACGAACTCACCACACTCGATGTATCTTTCGACACGGCTCTGATGTATATCAACTGTCGGTTCAACCAAATCACCGACCTGCGCGCAGCCTCCTGTCCCAACCTCACCATGATTGCCGGCGGCTGGAACTACTAATCCCCACGCGCCCATTTCCGCCGCCTCATCCCCCGCCCCTCCTCATTCCCCGGGTCCGGTCCTTTCCCTTTCCCGTTTCTCTCCTCCCAGTCGTCCTCGTCCCCATTCCTCGCCCCTCCTGAGGACATCGGGTCACATCTACACCCATCCAGGCTGCATCGTAACTTTAAGTTACGGCACAGTCTCATCACATATTCATAATTATACGTTACAGATTGACACCGACTTCATCCGTCGGAGTTGCATCCGGGGGACATTCTTTCCATATAGTTCTTTGTATAAAACCGCTATCATCCGTATACCGAGGAGCCGGTCCATGAAGGCCTTTTGTATCTTGTGGATGCTGACGTGCAATATTCGGATAATATCTCATGGAATTGCGAGCGCATCCAATAAAGCTGACGCAAAATCAGATGATGTAATGCGTATTGAAGTTGCGTCGGCTATTGAGTGTCCCATAAGATTGACACCACCATACCAGCAAATATGTTGATCAATAACGGCACACTGTATCTTTGTGTCAGAACGATGAAGGACTTTAATTCCAATTGTCTGCAAATCTGCCTCACGATGACCTGCCTCGGACACAACGATTGTTACGTCAATGCCTCGGATTATTGTTGCTGCCAGTAACTCTATAATGCGAGGAGTGCGGTTCCATCGAAGACGAGTTGTTGAGATCGTGATGCTGTGTTTGGAGGATGCAAGGTCCTTATGTAATTGACTTTCAATATTGTCGGAGTTATATATTGTTTCGGTCTTGACTTCGGCAAACAATCCCTCATTGGCAACGATGACAGAATAACCAACCGTTTTATATCCATGTAAGCGTTTACGATACATCGAATCGCAGATTGGCACTCGGAAATCGATATAGTCATAGATGCGTACCTCTGATTTTCCCGCATAATCGCGATGAAGCCGCCCCGTGTATTGGGCAATCGACCCTTTCCAAGAAACTGGAATGGCGAGCATAAGGGTATCTAGGCGAGGCAAGTCAAAGCCTTCACCTACATACTTGCCGGTAGCGATTACAACAAGCGGTTCATTGTCGGGTACAGTCGCTAATTGAGCAATCGCATCTCGTTTGGTTTTTGCAGGATCGCTTCCAACAAGACGAATGACATTGGAGCATATCTTTCGACATTTTTCTGCCAGGTAATCAACATGTGCCGTTCGTGTTGTAAGAATCAAAGGAGACCGTCCTTCGACAAGGTTTGCCGAGACATCGTCAAGGATCAGTTTGTTTCGCGCATTATCTTCTACCAGTTCGTCAATCACTTGTGTGTAATTGCCACCTTCAGCATTCAACAGACGGTGTGAGGTAAATCGTGGTATCAACAAGCGTTGGAATGTTTGCCGGGACTGATGCGTCCTTGAGTCGGCAGAGTATCGGATTTCGCCGCATTGCATAAAGATTATCGGCTGATGGCCATCTTTGCGCATTGGCGTAGCAGTCAGTCCATAGACATATTGGGCATTCAACGCGCGTAAAACCCTCTCGAAATTTACCGCCGGAACATGGTGGCATTCATCGACGATCACCATTCCATAGTTGCGGACAAATGGTTTTACCTCATTGTTGCTAATGCAGGATTGAAGCAATGCGATGTCTATTTTGCCGTTTAGTGTGTTTTCGGTAGACGACAATGCTCCAAATTGTTGATAGTTCTTCTTACGCCCGCGACCTTTGGAGATTTCCAATGGCTGGAATGATGTTTCAATGAATTCTGGCAGCTTCTCTCGCCATTGGTCAAGCAATGCTCTTGTGTGAACCAAGATGAGGGTGGAAATCTTTTTACGAGCAATCATAGCGATAGCCGTAACTGTTTTGCCGAATGCGGTCGTGGCATAGAGTGTGCCGCATCTATATTTTGAGAGCATCTCAACTGCTTGTGATTGCTCTGGGCGTAGCACTCCCTTAAATTCTACTTCAATAGGTGTGCCGTGGCAAGTTTTATCTTTGACAGTAATCTTAACGCCATTTTGAATTAGGAATCCCAACGCTACATCTTCACATCCGCGAGGAATAATCAGATAAT
>CAVEDT010000100.1:0-6096 GCA_963614475.1 Roseburia faecis | reverse complement strand
TGCTGACCCGGTGACCACCACCGTAAAAGCTTCTCAGCCCCAAAGACCGATTATTCCGTATCTGACATTACCAAACATCACAATACAATGCGAAAATTATATACCATACAAAAAGGGCTTATACTCATCGCTCTGCTATGCCTCGGATTTGGCCATTCGGAAGCAAAATTGACCCAAGAAACAATTCAGGCGACAATATACCCAAGAATAGACGATACAAAAACATACGACAGCACCCACCAATTTGACGGTGAGATACGCCTGATGTACGGCACCCTTGCATCAAACAGCTCCTCATATATTTTCTCGTTCCGTCTATACGATAGTCGTGGCAACTGCCTTGCATCTTCGTCCACATCAAACAAATCGGAAGGCGGCACCTACTCCTCCTACAACGACAATGAGTATCGTTCCTTGAATTTCCTTGGCAAAGACGGGGATGCCGAATGGGTCTTAGGCCAGTTCCAACCCCAAACTAAAACACTTATATCTTATCTGCTTATAAACAGTGCCAACGGACGACACTACTTGATATTACTACCGCTCAAGGATTACTACAAGCTCTTTCTTCACATTACACAAGCCGCTAAGGACTCCGTAATCAACCTTAATAACACAGACTCCGACCTTGGCATTGGCATCATTGCAGACGTCTTGTTGCGTCGCGATCTATTCTTCCCGCTAATCAATTTCAAGTAACTCGCCGAGGGGCTCTATCCCGGCGAGGGCTTTTCCGCGGTCAGGATACGGGCAGGGCGAGGGCCGTCTCAAGGGCCGAGACGGCGTCATGCACCGTCGGGACGGCGTCGATGACAAAGGAGCGACGGCCGGCATTTTCGCGTATGTGTACGCGACGGCTATTGAGGTTGAGATAGCTGAGCATACGGCCGAACATTGCCGATTGATAATAGGCGATATTGGACGCATCTACAAAATAGGTGTACATCTTGCCGTTTTTCAGCACCACTTTCTCGATGCCCAAGCGGCGCGCATCGCGACGCAGACGCGGAACGAGGAGCAACTCGCGAGCCACCGCCGGTATAGGCCCGAAGCGGTCGACAAGTCGTGCGGCAAAGGCGTCGAGGTCGTCCTGACGTTCTATGCTGTCCAACTCGCGGTACAAACTTATGCGCTCGGACTCCTGCGGCACATAATCGGCAGGCAGCAGCAACTCGAGGTCGCTTTCCACCGTGGTGTCGGCTACGAAGTCGTCGGCACCCGTGGCGCCGTCGCCGACAGTATCCGTGGACGCTGTCATCGTGTCCGCAAATTCCTGCGTACGCAGCTCGGTAACAGCCTCTTTAAGTATCTTTTGGTACGTTTCGTAGCCCAGGTCGGCGATAAATCCGCTTTGCTCGGCGCCCAGGAGGTTGCCGGCGCCGCGAATATCCAGGTCCTGCATGGCTATATGTATTCCGCTGCCTAAGTCGCTGAAACTTTCTATGGCCTGCAGGCGTCGGCGTGCCACGATGGTGAGCTCGGCGTCCGGCGGCACAAGCAGGTAGCAGAAGGCTTTACGGCTACTGCGACCCACGCGTCCGCGTAACTGGTGCAACTCGCTCAGTCCGAAGTTCTGCGCATTATTGACTATGATGGTGTTGACATTGGGCATATCGATACCCGATTCGACGATAGTGGTGGCTATCAGGATGTCGTAATCGTGGTTGGAGAAGTCAATGATCGCTTTTTCGAGTGCCTCGGGCGGCATCTGTCCGTGCGCCACTATGGAGCGAGCGTCCGGGACAAGGCGATTGGCCATATTTTGCAGTCGGTATAGTCCTTCGATGCGATTGTTGATGATGAATACCTGACCGCCGCGTGCCAGCTCGAAGCCTATGGCATCAGACAGCAAGTCGTCGCTGAGCGTGTCCACATTGGTGACTATGGGGTAACGGTTGGCCGGCGGAGTGGTCAGCGACGAGAGGTCGCGTGCGCCCATTAGCGAGAATTGCAGCGTGCGCGGTATGGGCGTGGCGCTCATGGTGAGCGTATCCACTGACACTTTCATCTGCTTGAGGCGTTCCTTGACAGCTACGCCGAATTTTTGTTCCTCGTCTATAATCAGAAGGCCCAAGTCATGGAAATGCACGGACTTTCCGATAAGCTTGTGCGTACCGATGATAATATCTATTTTGCCTTCGGCCAAGTCGGCAAGTATGGCCTTGGTGTCCTTGGCCGAGCGGGCACGCGACAGGTATTCGACACGCACCGGGAATTCCTTAAGGCGCTCGCTGAACGTATTGTAATGCTGGTACGCCAAGACAGTGGTAGGCACCAATATGGCAGTCTGCTTGCCGTCTACGGCCGCCTTGAAGGCCGCGCGTACCGCTATCTCGGTCTTGCCGAAGCCCACATCGCCGCATATCAGGCGATCCATAGGCCGCGGACTTTCCATATCGACCTTGACGGCTTGCGTTGCCGTAATCTGGTCCGGTGTGTCCTCGTATACAAACGATGCTTCAAGCTCGTTTTGCATATAGCTGTCCGGCGCAAAGGCGTGGCCTTGCTGATCCTTGCGTGCTGCATATAGGCGTATAAGGTCGCGAGCTATATCCTTCAGTCGGCTCTTGGTGCGTTCTTTTATGCGATTCCATGCGCCCGAGCCCAGCTTGTTCAGCTTGGGCGCCGCGCCGTCTTGTCCGCGGTACTTGGACAGCTTGTGTAGTGCGTGTATGGACACAAAGACGATATCCTCGTTTTGGTAGACCAGCTTAATCATTTCCTGCGTATGGCCGTTGACATTGGTACGCAGCAGTCCGGCAAAACGTCCCACGCCGTGATCCACGTGTACTATATAATCGCCGGGCTGTATCGCACCCAATTCCTTGAGCGACAACGCAACACGGCCGCTGCGTGCTCGCTCGCTGCGCAACGTATACTTGTGAAAACGGTCAAATATCTGGTGGTCGGTGAATACACACGTCTTATGCTCATGGTCGACAAAGCCCTCGTGCAACGTGCCCTCGACGCCGCCGAAGGTTATATCGTCGCCGCGGTCGGCAAAGATGTCGCGCAAGCGCTGTATCTGGCGGGCGCTGTCACTGAGGATGTATATCTTGTAGCCGCGTTGGGCAAAGTCGCCCAAAGACTTGGCTATCAGCTCGAAATTCTTGTGATATATGCCCTGCGGCGAGCAATGCAGGTCCAAAGTGGCCGTAGCGGTCTTGCCGCCGGAGGCGTGTTCTGTGCCATCGGAGTTATCCGAATTCGGGTCGGGAGCCGCACACAGCGTCATACGGCGCATAGCCTCATAATGTTCGGCAAAAGCCTCAGCGTCAACGATATCGGCGCGTATATCCGCAATGGTCATTCCGTCCTCGTTTGACGCCATAAGTGCATTGACGGCGATGTCCGAAGCGGCCACAGCGCGTACGCGTGCACAGACATCTACTCCGGCACGCACAGCCACCAGCGTCTTTTCGTCCACAAATTGAAGCAGCGAGGGATTGTCCTTGGCCAGTCGCGTGACATCAGCGGCTATAGATACGCTATCCATCTTATCATCAGACAATTGCGTCTCCACATCAAAAAAGCGAACACTCTCGATGTCGTCACCGAAAAAGTCGATGCGCACGGGACGCTCGTCATTGAAACCGAAGACATCGAGGATGCCACCGCGCATGGCCACCTGACCGGGTATATAGACATAATCGACTTTGCTGAATCCGTTGTCCAACAGCGTCTGCAACAACGTCTTGGGGTCGATACTTTGTCCCACGCGAAGAACAACAGTATGGCTGTCCACCTCGTCGCGCGAAGCCACGCGCTCGGCCAAAGCCTCGGGATAGGAGACAATGAAGCGCAATGGCGAATGATGCGGTCCGTCCTCGCCGAGTAGGCGCGTAAGCGTCTGTGTACGTAGTATGCGCGACGCCTCGTCTTCCTGGCCGTACTTGATGCTGCGGCGATAGCCCGAAGGAAGTATGGCCACGGCCTCGTCACCGGCCACGCGGCATAGGTCGCCGTATAGGCACGCCGCGTCATCGCTGTCAGCGCCTATCACCAAAGCCGTGAGCGATTTACGTCCCACCGGCAATGCAGCCAAGGCCATAGCGGCAGCACTGCCGCTGGCACCATAGAGGACGCTGCGGCGTCGATGCGACAAGGCCTTGAGCGCTTCGGAGCGCCCGGCGGCAAAGGCGGCACTGACAACCGCCAGCGGCGTATCGCCGCCGATAGTGGATGTGACTGCTTTAGTCATCATAACTTCTTGCGCAATATGGCGTTGTATCGACGCATATCCGTAAGTATGGCTCGTGCCGCCGCAACGTCCGGGTCATCCTTGACGGCACGGGCGGACAGGTCACGCGTGCTGAAATAGCGGGCGGCAATCTCGTCTTCAAGCACTTCCATAATCTGGGTACGGCGACGTTCAATGTCGCGTGCCAAGTCGGGCTTAAGCATATTCTCGAGGCTGTCGAGCGCCGACTTCACTTCCGGAGTGAGATAGTCCTCGACACGTGCGGCATCGCGCAGATACTTGATACCGGCGGCATACGGCGAGTCATATTTGAGCTTGGCCGGGTCCACAAAAGCCTTGAAATCATCAAAAAGCGTACTGTCCGGATGCCAATTCAGCGTGTCCGCCGGAGCCTCGGGATGCGTATTGGCGTAGCGATTGGCAAAATTGTCGATTACGAAGCTGTTGTACAGCGTGTACAGCAAGCGATTGCTTTCGGGCAGCGTCACCGTCGTATCGGGCGTAATGCCGCCGCCGTCGCGTACCTCGCGGCCTGCCGCAGTATGATACACCGTTGTCAGTGAGTCGGGTATGCGTGCCACCGAGCCGTCATCGTTGCGTCGGCCGTAATCTATGGCTTGGATAAGGCGGCCGCTGGGTATGTAGTAGCGGCCGGTGGTAATCTTGACCAATCCGTCGTACGGCAGCGGTCGTACATTCTGCACCAGACCTTTGCCGAAAGTGCGGCGTCCCACGATGACGGCGCGGTCAAGGTCTTGGAGTGCTCCGGTAACAATTTCGGCAGCACTGGCCGTGCCGTCATTGACCAATATCACCAGCGGAATCTTGGTATCCTGCGGTGCCGAAGTGGTCTTGTAGGTGCGACGGTCGCGAGCTTCGCGGCCACGTATGGTCAGCACCTCCGTACCCTTAGGTACGAAATTGGACACAATCTGTACGGCGCCATCGACTATACCGCCGCCGTTGTCACGCAAATCGAGCACGAGACTCTTGACACGCGGGTCGCGCTTGAGCGCAGCCACGGCGTTGCGCACCTCCGTACCGGTCTTCTCGTTGAAAGTAGTGATGTCCATATATCCCATACCGTCGCCGATATATCCGTAATATGGCAGCGGGTCGATGGTAATGGTGCCACGCGTCACCGTAATATCCAGGATGCTGTCTGCACCCACCCACGGGCGACGCAGGCGCAGATGCACCTCCGTGCCGGGGCGTCCCTTGAGGCGGCGGCTCACCTCCGTAATGTCCATAGCCGGAGTCACACTGTCGCCGTCGATGCTTATCAGTACGTCACCGTGGCGCACACCTGCACGACGCGCCGGCGAATTCCATGACGGCGAGCTCAGCACCACTACGCTGTCACGGCGCTGTATCACCGACCCTATGCCGGCATATTCGCCCGTGGTCACGGATGTGATATTGTCGCGTTCATCGATGCTGAAGTACTCGGTATACGGGTCTATCTGCCCGAGTAGCGCGTCTATGGCGGTACGCATGGTCGCCTTGGCATCCAGCGTATCCACATAGTTCATTGTCAGTTCTTTGTAGATGCTGTTAAACAGCTTGAGATTTTGCGTAATGTCCGATTTGGAGAAATGCGTGGCGCCTTGGCCGCCACGTACGCCGGCAAAGGCGGCACCGGCCATAGCCAGAACCGCCGCCGACGCCATCAGGATGTGTCGTATCTTCATTGATGCGTCAGTTTCGTTTGTCTTTTTTAAGACGCGGATGCGCGGCAGCAGAGGCCGACATCAGCGCCGAAGAAATCATTCGGCACGGCTCGTCCGCTTGCCCGCGGCCGCCGTTTGCCTCCACGAAGTTACAACTAAATTCCCAACCCGCAAAAAAATATCCGCCGACAGCCCACCGCAGTAGCCGCCGCATTTAGCCTCAGA
>CAVEDT010000099.1:0-6106 GCA_963614475.1 Roseburia faecis | reverse complement strand
CGCCGCCAATCCCCTCCGCTTCACCGACCCCACGGGGATGTGGACTGTCAAGGTGTCTGCATCACCAGACAGAGGGACACACCCTTATGCTCTTTATATGGTTTACGATAAGAATGGCAACGAGTTATTTCAAACCGTGGTTAAAGTTAAGGGTAAAGACAGGAATCGATCTGTTGAAAAAAATGACACGCCACAAGGAAAATACGAGATTCTTGGCTGGAGAAAAACAGGGCCGGGAACAAATTATAACACAGTCTACTTTGGTAAGAACCCATTATTGGCACAGAAATATTTGGGCGGAGAGGGAGGCTCTCGTAATGGTATGCATACGCATGGCGGACGTGCCCAAAAGCCGGATTTATGGTCAACGCATGGATGTATCCGAATGGCTGATGCCGACATTGCAAAGCTAAAAGAGATTACCGATGCCCTAACGCTTGCAGATCCGACGGACAAGCCGGAAACATTGACCGTCAAAGATGACCTGGAAACTCCCGTATCATACAAGGATGTGGATGAGTACAGGATGTATTATATGTATCTAAATGAAGTCGTCATTACTCCTCCTAATGTTGTGACACGGCTATTAGAAAGCGTGTCAAATATAGTCAACTCTATCATATCAACAATTACGTCCGACCAAAATGGAACACAGTAAACCTTTAATCATAAGCCTTCTACTGTGCTGTGTGGCGTTGTTTTCGCACTCGGCAGTCATTACGCCGCCTGATAAGACAGCACAGCAGGAAATATTAAGCGATATGCAGTGCAAAATGTCACACATGCGTGCACAGTATGACGTACTTAGCGAAATAGCTCGCATCCGCGCACAATTTGACGATATTACAGATACCGCAATATCAGTAGTCAACTGTCCCGGAAACCTTACGCCGCTAAGTCGTTCCAACTTTGCGATCATATATAACTATATGTTCCATTGTTGGAATGAAGATTTAGCGGAAGGTTTTTTTGCGTCTCTTTGGCATAAATTTAATAGTGAAGAAAATTTGGCGAATGACCTGTTTCAATATTGCTCCATACTGGGCGATGACGCGATAAAATCAATGTTTAAACAGATAATCTACGATGTAATATCAATAGACTGTGAGGAATTTGTTTATTGGTTAATCGCAAATCGCAATAAAACCGTACGCTATTCCGATGCTACTGATACACTTAAAAGATTGATTCCAAGAAGCCTTTATGATGTCTTTACGAGTCCATTATTATCCAACGAATTAGAACAATCCATTAAAGAAAACAGCCTCGAATTTAACATCGGATTTATAGACTGAGAACGAATAATTTGCAACGCAAAAAAATCTACAAGCCAAACTAATTTGAACGCTAATACGACATTCCCCTATGAGACTTCAGAGACGTTGCTTTACTAAAAGCAGATATGGTATTGGTTCTATCGCTATCGCCGTTGCTATGATGTCGTCATTGTATGCAATAGCTGACACATATTATGGCCCGAAAGGCTACTCTATCGTGCCACCGTCGCCTGATGTAGCCACTTTGATGCAGTATCAAGAGATTCCCGTGGACTATTTTTCAGGAGTGCCGAATATATCGTATGATTTGTTTACCATAAAGGTCGGAAGCATTAGCATACCGATACGTCTCTCGTACCACGGCGGAGGAATGCGTGTCACCGAAAAGTCAGGAGACGTGGGCGTTTGTTGGAGTATTTCGTCCGGAGCAGTCATCGCACGTACGGTCTATGGTGCACCCGATGAAGCCAAGACAAGCGCAGGGCTGAACGGACTTCTCAATCTGACCTCCGAAGAGAGAGAATTTCGCCGACGATTAATGACTAAAGAAGCAGACTACAACCCCTCAGATGGGAATCTTTTTGCAGAGAAACGTGCATGGGAGGTCGAATTAGGCAATAAGTATAGGAATAATCTTTTAGATTTGGCCAACGACCAATTCCGGTTGTCAGGCCTCGGACTGTCAGCGTCTTTTGCCTACAATGACAATAAGCGTATAGTTATGTCATCACCGACACCGATAAAGTTTGTTGATGCGCAACCGGTCTCTAACTCATATCCATCCGAGTTTGTTGTAAAAGATGCGTCCGGCATAAAATACACATTTGGGGTAAATGAAAAGACCAGACATGAATATTACTACGGATCTCCGGAGTTGACACGAAATCTTGATTCATTATTATATACCTCGGCATGGCATCTCAGTGCGGTTTCTGACCCCTGTGGCAATGAAGTACGGTTCGTCTATAACGACAAGACGCCGACCAAATGGCGAGAATCCGGCTCGGATACAAAAAATTACTCACTTAATCGGGAATGTGCCCATGCCATTGTTTCTGACGTTCACTCGTGCGGAACAACTGTATATTACCCGAAAAGGCTCGAGCGTATCGAATGGAGTGCCGGAAAAGTTGTGTACGAATATGCCGGGATAGATAATGAATCATTCTCAGGGACACCAATACTAAAATGCATCAAGGTATATAATAATACGGATAGCCTGCCGGTCAAAACGCTAAGATTAGAATACAGCGTATATAGCAATGAACACTATGATCCGGAATATTCTTCACAGCCACGGGCTTATACACTGCTTTCAGCGGTTTTTGATAACGATGAACCGATATATAGATTTGAGTACAATACAGACGAATACGGCGGCATAAGTGTATATTACGACTCACAGGATTTTGCCGGGTATCATAACGGCAAAGACAACGAGGACGGGCTTGCCGGACGAGACAAGACATACAACAATAGCGGTGCCAACCGCAGCGTAAGTCCTACAGATGCTGTAATAGGCGCTCTTAAAACGATACGATACCCCACCGGTGGACGCACCGAAATCAAATGGGAGAGTAACATAGCAGGATATCTCGGCAATATGCCTCTGCCATGTCGCGTCAATGACACACACGTAGTACGCACAGAGACCGACACAATGCGTATGTGTCTTGACCCGGCATACAAGAAACTATCCTTATCAAATGTCTCTATCCCGTCACACACAGAAGTGTCATTGGATATCGGGCGGTATTTTTTGATGAATCCGGCCAATCTTTATCTGACGGATTATTATAATCAACATGATTCAGACATTGAGCATTATGCCGACCTTAACCCGTTCAATTACCCTCATGTCACGGTACGCAGACATAGCGACGGCAAGCTGATGCAAGTCGTGTTCATTGATAGTGCTACCATTGAACCATCCAATGGTATTGTAAGACTTGATATTGAGAGTGGAAATTATGACTTTGCTTTGGTCAACCCCATGTCCGTGTCCGGGGCGGAAGACTTTTTGGAGCGTGAGTTTATGTATGGCGACGCTATTGCCGGACGGATCTATGTCATTAAGGAAACTACAGACAATATTTCTCTGTCCGGGGACAGAGACTATTGGGTCGGTATTCGAGTCAAAAGCATAAGTTCGTATACGTCAGATCAGGATCAAGCGCCGCTAATTAAAACATACGGTTATGGAGATATGGATCCCGGAATTACATCGGGAACCATACAGATGCTGCCGCGCTATGCCAACAACTATTATATGGCGTTTACGCACCCAACAATAGAAGGAACGGGCTATACCGAAGTCTTCAGCTATGGGGCGGCGGCCTTCCCGAATACACCCGTGTCATCTCCTTGGCAAATACAATACCCGAAAGTCATGACTTTTCTATCAAGAGAAGACCCTAACTATCCGGACGACTATCTACACCAATATACACATATATATCGCTTTACGAGTAGTCAAGACGAAGGCAACTCCGACTACAACCGTACCGCGTTCCTTGGCTTCCAGCCCGTGGGTGCGCGTATGTATACGTCCGTAGCACACAGGCGCGGTCTGCTTACTAAGCATCAGGAGGGTAACGGCGGTACACCGCCCATCACATCATACGAATATAACATATATGAAGCAGATAGTCTGAGTATACTGGCTACCGAACCATTCGTTCTATGCGACTTTAGTCATAATCCGGTTGCCAACGGCAGCTACGGCGGATGCGATTACGGAATAGGGACGTATTCTATTATTCCATACAATAAGACCGTTCGTCGAGAGAGTTATCAAGAAGGATATGACGATAAGTTTTTTTCAGGCTACAACTCATCCAAGGATTACGAGTATTTCTATAGCGGATATACCACAAATCTCGACTACAACCTTGTGAAAACAATGACGACAAAGGACTCGGAAGGCCGTAGTATAGTTACACATTACACATACTTCAATACCGAAGGGCAGTACACGCCGCTTGTAGAGACAACTGTTACCGAATGCGAAGGCTCTGTCATTTCCGCAACAAGAAATACTTACGACATCAATACGCGTCTATTGACAGCCACCTACACTCTCGACCAAAGCGCTTCGTCCGCATCAATGCTCACTACGTCAGGCAAGGGGACTACAAACGCACAAAAATCGTTAATCAACAAAGTCCTATATGAGTATTTCTATGACAGCCGAGGAAATATTACACAGATAAATTATTCGGGGACTCCGCTTGTCGCGTACATTTGGGGCTATAGCGGGGCGTACCCGGTTATCGAGGCCAAAGGCATTAGTCGCGACCAACTATGCGCGGCAGCCATATCGGCAGGAGTATCTTCTGATAAAATACTTACCGGCAACATAACTGGCGAGGAGACAATCGCCAAGATAGCACAATCTGTGCGCAATGTCTTTCCGGACAAGGATGTCTGCTCGCTGTGCTATCGTCCGCTTATAGGCATCATCGAGAAAATAAGTGCGGACGACGTGCGTAGTATATACAATTATGACCATCGCGGGCGTCTGTCCGAGATAAGAGACTTCAACAGTTTTCTCATCGAAAAATACAACTATGAATATGCAGCCGAACCAGCCGAAAATGCAGCCGAATAAACGCCGACACGCTATGCGAGTCTTTGTGTCGCTATTATTCACGTCATGTGTATGTCTTTGCGCTTTCTCGGAAAGTCTCAGCAACAATAGTCCGCGTATCGGTGACAAGTATTCGCGCACCGTACTTTTAGGATTGCCATATAGTGCTTATTGCAGTGGGGACACTATCAATCTGGCCGGATGCCGACAGGCCGGGACGGTAGCCACCGAGACATACCGCCCATCAAAGACTGACACTATCTCTGCGTTTATGACCGTAGAAGGTCGTACTTATACTTGTTTTCGCCTCGACCGGCAATCCAACATTCTTATACATTCCATATCTAAACCGGGGTTCAGATCCTCTATTCATTCCTATTCTCCGTATCTTGCATATACAACAACTGACACATGTGGCAGAGCAGAAATTATCGGTTATTTGGAGTCAATCGGTTCGTTCACACGTAAGGGCAGATGGGAATATACCGTCTTACCGGGAACAGTCATTACTCCCGATGGAGATACCATTGTCGGGCTGTCATCAGTTGTGACGACAGTCTGCGATACATTGGCGATAAATACCGAGACATCGGATACAACAATGCATATAGGCACCAATCGCAGGTGGTATTCTCCGGGCTACAGATATCCGATACTTGAGGTTTGCAACGAACTGATTACAAAAGGTCCCGACACCTTAGATAATTTACGGCAAGTATTCTATTTTGCCACTTATGAGCAGGAACGCCAAATCGAAGATGATGCTGCAAATGAGAGAATACGTGAATTATGTAAGAATCGTCCGAATACCGGACAACAACGTCCGGCTATCACAGATGGATTGACAGACCACATATCGTATTCATCAAAAGATAACACCGTCAGCATTCATATAGACATTCCGAACGCGGACATATCCGTGCTTGTGTCAGACCTACATGGCCGAGTGTGGAGCCACTCAACATTAGCGCCGACAAGTGTTGCAGCGAGCGTCTCCATTGACATATCAAAGTATCCATCGGGGGTATATATGTTCACTGTTTCAGACAATAATAGCAATTCGACAACGTTCAAAATAGTAAAATGAAAAAACAACCAACCTTGTTAATAGTCACAGCCATAGCTATTACTCCGTGTTTTGCGCAGCACAATCGGGTGACGGTGACGACGTACGGGGATGCGGCGGGCACGGCGGCGCGGGCGGCGGTGACTGAGACGTACTTCGACGGGCTGGGACGGC
>CAVEDT010000098.1:0-6218 GCA_963614475.1 Roseburia faecis | reverse complement strand
AACCGCTTACCTCAACACTGCCAGTGTTGCGCTCTACCAGATGAGCTAATACCCCCTCGTGTTTTGCAGTACAAAGTTAGCGCCTTTTGGCTAAATGTCCAATATGGCGGCGCAAGAATTAACGTTTATTAATTATTTTTCTTCTCAGTATCGCGTTTTTATCTTTCACGGCTATGCGCCTTGCTGTCGATTAATTACTCCCCCCTCGGCTATGCGGCGTCCTTTTTGCGGACAACAATGGCAACAATCAGAGGTTGCGAAAGACGGTCCATGCGACAAGGGCAACGAATGCCGCTATCGGAGTCCATCGGCTGTCGGCAAAGCGACGCAACAGCGAATGCGGACGCGTATGCGGTGCCACGGCAAGGGCAGCCATCACCGGCAAGGCAAAGAACACGGCGGCATTGTAATTCCACGCTGCGGCGACATCGCAGTGCATCAGTGCATGCAGCGCCCTGAGCGTGCCGCATCCGGGGCAATCGTAGCCGGTGAGCATGTGCGAGGGACAATGCGGCATCCACGCGGTGCTCTCCGGATTGTAGATATAGAGGACGATGAGTGCAGCCACGACCGCCACAGCGGACAGCGCCACAAGCAACCGCCGCCGATGCCGCATCCTCTGAGGGCGCGGTACCGGCGGCAGTGTGTGGTGCGTAAAAGTCATCCGGCGCTACAAAGCCAAGCTCCAAAAGGCAGGCTGAACCAGCGTAATGACGACGCTGCTTATGATGCCGAGGACAACGGCGGCTATGGTCCAGATTTGGGCGTTTTGCGAAGCGCGTTTTGCGCCGTCGTAGTCGCCACGAATCCATTTGTCATTGACCTGCGCGGCAAAGATTATGGCCACAATGCCCAAAGGCAGACAGCAAAGTATGCACGAAGCTATAGCCCATCCGAGGTATGAAGGCGGCTTGATGCCGTTGTTGCATCGCGACGTCATCCCGGGCGTGGGCGGCACAGGACCTCCCGCGCTGAAAAGCGGAGCTGTCAACGCGGCCTGCGAGGCCGGCATCCAGTCGGGCAGACCCTCATACCATACCGGGGTATCGGGGGTTAGCGTCATCATTTTCAACTGCGGCAGTGTGTACGGACCTTGCTGCTGACCGTTGCGATGGATATATATAAGTGTTTCAGCCATAAGTCAATGCTGCTTTTTTGGAGGATAACTTTACGTAGTGTGGAGGCTAATCTTAGAAGAACTTGGTAGGTGTGCCCAGGATATCGGAGAGCAGGTTGTTGGCCAGTCGCGATGCTCCGATACGGAAGTAGTGGTTGTCCAGCCATTCCTCGCCAAGGACAGCCTTGATGACGGTGTAGTATTGAACGGCCTCTTCGGTGGTGGCTACGCCGCCCGAAGCCTTGAAGCCCACGCGTTTGCCGGTCTTCTCGTAATATTCCTTGATGCACTGAGCCATGACGTATGCAGCTTCGAGAGTTGCACCGGGATATTCCTTACCGGTGGAGGTCTTCAGGAAGTCTGCATCACTGTACAGCGACAGCACGGAGGCGTCGCGTATGGCCTGAGCGGATTTCAGTGCTCCGGTTTCGAGGATGACCTTGAGTATGGAGTCGCCGGCAGCTTGCTTTTGCTCGGTGATTTCGTCACACACGCTCTCGTAATCGCCGTCGAGGAAGGCACCCACGTTGAGCACGATATCGATTTCGTCAGCTCCGTCTTTTACGGCGAGGGCTGTCTCGGCAATCTTGGTCTCGAGGAATCCTTGCGAAGCGGGGAAATTGCCGCTGACACAAGCGATGTCAACTTCGCTGACTTCGAGGACGGCGCGTACCACCTGAGCAAAATTGGGGTATACGCATATTGCGGCAACGTTTTTCAGGTCGGGATGTTCGACTTCGAAAGCGTTGACGCGCTCGGTGAAGTCGGCTACGCTGCGCTGCGAGTCGGTGGCCTTGAGCGTGGTCAGGTCGATGGTGTTGAACAGGAAGCGATATACGTCTTGCGTCATATTCTCCTTGAGGTGTTCGTCGAGTATGCGTTTCACCTCGGCGGCTACGAAGGCGTCGTCTGTCGTCACCTTGCTGGCGGCTATCGCCTGGTGATACTTGTCAATTTGTTCGGTCATGATTTGTAGTGTGTTATGAGTTGTTATTGTTTCAGTTTGGGATTGTCGCGATGGCGGCGGGCGTCACGGGCGGTTTTCTTGGCGATATTACGCCGCAAGGCCTCGTCGAGGTCTACGCCCGTCTGGTTGGCAATGGCAGCCACCACCCAAAGCACGTCGGCCAATTCGTCGCCGAGAGCCGAGGGGTCCTCTCCCTCTTTGAAGGACTGATCGCCGTAGATACGAGCCATCAGCCGCGCCACCTCGCCCGTTTCTTCGGCGAGAATGGCGGTATTGGTCAATGGCGAGAAGTATCGAACACCGATGGACGTAATCCACCGATCCACCGTCTTTTGAAGGTCGGCTATGGTCATTTGTGTATTGTCCGTGGTGTTCATCTCGATGCTTTGGTTCGGTGAAAATATTTCAGCGCGTGTCGCGGCAATATGTATCAGCGGATTACAATCTTGGATACCGTACGGCCCTGACGGCGTACGTAGATGCCGGGAGTGAGGTTGTCGGCGCCGACTTTCATACCTTGGAGGTTGAAGTACTCGACGGGGGCGTTGGCATCGTCCACTGCAACATCTTCCACTCCGTTGGAGAGAATCAGCTCGATGGTATTGGACACGGCCGAGCGCGAAGTGCCGACATAAGCGCGTACGCTGTAACGGTACTTGTTGACGCCCTTGACGGCAGCGACGCGCATCGAGGTGGCGCCCGCGGTGCTTACACCGTCAAATCCGTCGAGGATGTATGTCGAGGAGCCGTATGTGACAGCTACATCGTCTATGGCAACATTGCCGCGCTGTCCCTTGTTGTAGTATATGCGCAATGCAAAGGTGTTGGCGGGAATATCGTTTATCGTAACCACGGCACCCTTATTGTTATAAGTATTGATGGCTATGGTCTTGAAAGTGGTCCATCCCTCGCCGTCAGAGCTTTCCAGGCTGAGTGTGCAGTCGCTCGTTGCGGTCTGTCCCTTGATAAACAGCGAGATAGACTTAATAGGATTGGGGAAGGTGCGCGTAATCAGGTATGCGCCGTCCTGAGCGAGTTTGAGGGACGGAACAGCCTTACCGCAACTTGCAGTCGAGGTATATACACCGGTGCTGTTGGAACTCCATCCGTCGGGCAGTACAGCCGAGGCCGATGAGGAGCCGAAGTCGGCGGTTTCGGTCTCAGGCTCGCCTTCGCCTACAGCCCATACGGTCAAGCGATAGTCGGTAGCACCTTCGACAGGTTGCCAATTGGCAACGAAGGAGTCGTTGGATTTATCCGTAGGAGCGAGAGCCACGGGTGCCGGCACGGGCGTGCCGCCGCCGCAGACATCAAAGGTGATGACTTCATTGTCCTCTTCGATATTGGTAATAGGCACATCAACAGCCTCTCCGGCCCAGGTCTTCATCGCCGGGGTTGTCTCAGAAGTGAAGGATGTCTTTTTGGTCGTACCGGGGAAAGCATATCCGGCCATGACGGAGGCATTATTGCTGTCAGCTCGACCGCAAGCCTCTTCGATGTCCACGTATTGGTGCGTGTTGTTATTGACGACATTGCGTTCGAATACAGAGGCGTTGTAGTCAATGTGCCATATCAGCATTCCGTGGCCGGGGAGGTACTTGTCCCAGCCTTTCTGCTGACGATTTTCGAGCAGGAAGAATTCGTTGGGATTGACGGCTCCGGTTGTGCCGTTGGTGTGTATGATGCAGCCTTCATTGGAAGTCTCGATATGGTTGAGCGATACCGTTTCGGCTTCTTTGAGTTCCTTGAGGTCGATCCATCCCATGGCATTGCGCTCGTATACCGAGTATGTCGGCGGGGTACGACCCTGGTTATTATAGGGGCCGTAGTCCAAAGCGCTCCACGCGCTCGGAGTGATGTATAACGCAGTAGCGTTGTAGTCGGTGCAGTACAAGTCGGGGAGACCGAGTACGTGACTGAATTCGTGGATGAAGGTACCCACGCCGTCCGGGCGTCCGTTCTCCCATTCGTTGGAGGTGGCGTAGCGGTTGACCTCCTTGCCGTTGGCGCTATACTTGATACCGAAGTCGTTGATGTGCGCCGAGTGCGGCCATACGGTTTCTTCCGAGCCGTACGAAGCCTCGCCCTGGCCGGCATAGAACACGTATACATTGTCCACATATCCGTCGTTGTCGGCATCGTACTTGCTCAGGTCCACTTGGTCTTTGAGTGCGGCAAGGGCGTGAGTCACCATCAAGTAGGGCTGCACGTCATCACCGTAATAGTCGTTGCCGCCGTAATAGCTGCGGTTTTGGCCGAGGGTCACCGGGCCGAAGACGTCGAATACGGGACGGAACTGACCGTTGGAGCTTTCGCGGAAGTATTCGGCAGCGCAGCCGGTGCCGCCGTATTGGTTAAAGCCGTCCTTATTGAGCATTTCATCGAAGTACGACTTGGGGTCGGTGAGGGTGAATTTGACATCCTTGTACTGGACCAACAGCACCAGCGCACGCACTTCGCCGGTTGCGGGGAAGTCGGTGAAACGGCCTATTCCGCTGCTGGGGTCGGTGTTTGTGCGCGCCTTTTTAAGGCGCCGGGATGTGGTGATATTGCGAGCTTGGATGCGCTGTGCGCGTAGCTCCGAGGTGTTGATGTCGCGGAGGTTGGTGACGTCCAGGTCGGGCGCATCCTTCTTGGTGACGGTGATGCCGGTGGAGATGATGCGGCCGTCGGTTGCGACCTTGGCATAGCAGTAGCGACCGTCGGCATCCCTGCTGACGATATTTCCGTCATTCGTAACCATGTAATGTAGATATTCGTCGCCCACGACGCGAACTTCGATGGTCGTTCCGTCGGGCTGTGTCACAGTGCGTACATCGTGCTTGGCGGGCACGGCAGCAGCGCTGAGGGCAAGGCCTAAAGTCGCCAGTGTGACGAGTTTACGTTGCAATTTCATAAGCTGTGTGTTTATGGTTTATTGTGTCTATATGTGTCTATTGTTATGTCGGGTTGGTCCACCCTTGGTGGCCGGCAACCGATTATTAACCTACAAAGTTAATGATTATTTGTCACACACAGAACCAAATGTTTGTTAAATAGGCAGGTAAATAGACCGGTACACATTCGAGGCAACTTTTCGGACGAGATGTACACTCGAATGAAAAACAAAGATTTGTATCGTTGTTCAAAAACAAATTATTATCTTTGCATCACAATGATATCAAAACAGCATCTATGACACGGGATTGCGTATCGATATAATCGAGTGATTATATCCGGTGTGCAGCGTGTCCAAATATCATAGTTGGGGAAAGACACAAGTGCCGTCTTCTTGTCAACGACGTCTGATGCATTCCGGACTTCGGGCATAGCAACGGCAATCTCCGTTTCGCGAATTATCGAGACAGGCTACTCGCAATTAGGTTATAAAAATAACAATAAGAAAGAAATGCAAAACGTATCGACCAAGCAGCAACTATCCTATGGCAACACACTCAATATAAAGACATTCGATTGGTTGACCACCACCGAACTCTATGATCTTCTACACGTCCGCACCGCCGTATTCGTTGTCGAGCGAAACTACATATATCAAGACGTCGACTACAATGACCAATCTGCACTGCATATCTGGATAACCGACAATGACGGCAAAATTCCGGCCTTAAGCCGTATATGTCTCGGTGGCACAAAACCGGAGAGCCTTAGTATCGGCCGTGTCGTAAGCACCGAATGCGGTAAAGGATATGGTGCGCTTATATTCCAAAAATCTTTGGATGCCGTGCGGCAGAATTTTCCCGAAGTAAAGTCGGTGAAAATCGAGACACAACTCGACAAACAGCACTTCTACGAACGCTTCGGATTCTATGCTACTTCCGAGCCTTTCGACATGGATGATTTGATGCATATTGATATGGAGTTGGATATCCAATAAGAGCTATATCAAACGTTTGCAACTTAATAAGGAACATATTCGTAACATCAAAATATGAGTAAGAAAGATCAGATTATTTAAGTTTCGCAAGTAATGGTTTCTTGAGATGAGGGCATAAAAAACGACATGGGTTCTTGCCTAATTGGCAGAAAATGAGTAATTTTAAGGTAGCAAACTAAAACGTACTCAAGCCCATGTCGATACACAAAATTACTCCTTTTCTCTCGGAAATCAAAGGTTTTTTCAAAAATTCCGACATG
>CAVEDT010000097.1:2464-6242 GCA_963614475.1 Roseburia faecis | reverse complement strand
CCCTCTGACGTGCCGCCTGTCCGATGTGCACCGTCCGGGTCTGTAAGACTTAGCATATTATACAACAACCCAATAAACCCCAAAGGATTATGCGCAAATTTTTCTTTATAGCCGCTATTGCGGCACTTATGTGCACCGCCATGGAAGCAAAGGCACAGACGGCAGCCGAAGTGGATGCCACCGTGGCCAAAGTGATGTCCGCCAAAGCTCCCTGCAACCAGGGCCCCGAAGCGTTCAAGACTTTTATCGGCAAATTCTCCACGGATTCGGCATTCATGGAGTCGCGTGTACGTCTGACCGACGACCAGCGCGAGAAATATGCTTCGCTGCTTGTCCCCGACAACTTCAAGGCCAAACGACCCTTTGCCAAAGACGATGACGAATACTATCAGGCGTGGGGCGAAATCCAGTACACGCAGGTATACCTCGACTGCGGATGGGTGGACTCGTACGTGACACACACTTTCGAGTTTAAGCGCATCGGCGGCAAGTGGTATCTTGACAAGGTCGTTCCCGGCGAATAACGAATGCCGGAAAACCGAGACATGCGAGCCGAAGCTGTCGCCGACAGCGAGGCCGTCGAAACAAAGGTCAAAAACGCTGAAGTGGCGGACGCCAAGGCTAATGACGCCGAGGCTGTCGCCACTGACGGGCGTGTGCACCGTCCGCTGATAGGGCTGACCCCGGAGCAATTGTCCGAGGTGGCCGTATCCGTGGGACTGCCGCGTTTTGCCGGAAAGCAGATGGCGCGGTGGCTCTATGTAGCCCGTGCCACGTCCATAGACGAGATGACCGACTTATCCAAGCAGGGCCGCGCCCGCTTGGTGCAGGCCGGATATGTCGTCGGACGCGAAGAACCCTTGACGGCCACGACATCGCGCGACGGTACGGTCAAGTACCTCTTTCGCGGGTGTGGCGGACGCGATGTTGAGTCGGTGTACATCCCCGAGAAAGACGGCCGCGCCACCCTCTGCGTATCCTCGCAGGCCGGATGCAAGATGCATTGCGCTTTTTGCATGACCGGACGCCAGGGCTTTCATGGCAATCTGAGCACTGCGCAGATCATCAACCAGATACTGTCCATACCGCAGAGCCGCGACCTTACGAATGTCGTATTTATGGGCATGGGCGAGCCTACCGACAACCTCGACGCCGTACTCGCGACTATCGAGATACTCACCGCCCCGTGGGGCTTGGCTTGGAGTCCCAAGCGCATCACCGTGTCCACCGTGGGCAATATACCCGGGTTGCGCCGACTGCTTGACGAGACCTCGGTGCATATAGCCGTCAGCGTCCATTCGGCCGATGACGAGCAGCGCCAAACGCTGATGCCGGTACAAAAGGCCTTTGCCATACGCGATGTCATGGCGCTGTTGCGCGGCTACGACTTTGCGCACCAGCGTCGTCTGTCCGTGGAATACATCCTCTGGGACGGCGTCAATGACTCGCCGCAAAGTATGCGCGCCTTGGCCCGTCTGTTGCGCGGCACCGATGCGCGGGTCAATATCATCCCCTACCATCCCATAGGCGGAGACAGCCTGCGCCCGTCGCCGCGTCACGTCCAAGAGAACTTCCGCGACGGGCTCAACGAATTGGGCATCACCGCCACGATACGCGCCTCGCGCGGACAGGACATTATGGCTGCCTGCGGTATGCTTGCCGGAGCGGCCAAGAAACAGCAACCACCATACCAAGATGAAAAATAAAATCAGAGTCGCCATCACCCAGGGCGACACCAACGGCATAGGCCTCGAGGTGATACTCAAGGCTATGGAAGACAATCGGATACTCGAATTGTGTACCCCGGTCGTTTTTGCCAACGCAAAGGCCGTGGCCTTCTACCGTAAGGCACTGCAAACGCAGATACAGATTACGCACATCAATGACGTCAAGCAGCTGCGCGACGGCGCCGTCAATGTGGTAAATGTGGGCGCGGACAACCTTGCCGTCGAACCGGGCGAGGGAACGGCTGCAGCCGGGCGTGCCGCCTTCGATGCACTCGAAGCCGCCACCGCCGCCCTTGCCGCCGGAGATGTGGACGTGCTGGTCACGGCTCCTATCAATAAGCACAATATCCAAGGCGAGGACTTCCGGTTTGCCGGACATACTGAGTACTTGGAACACAAATTCGCTCCGGCCGAGACTCCTGCGGACACGGTAATCGAAGCTCAGACCGAAGGCGTCACTGCCGACAACGGCACGGAAATCGCCGCCGAGACCGTGACAGCCGAAACCGTAGTTGCCGAGCCCGCAACTACCGCATCCGGAGAGACGGCAGCGGCGTCGACCGCATCCGAGGCCGCCGACGGCAAATTGAAACGTCGCGGTCGTAGTCGCGAGCGCCTGCCCGAACGTCTGCCCGTGCCGGTCAAGGCGCTGATGATACTTTTCAACGACCGTATGCGCGTGGCTTTGGCCACAACGCATTTGCCGCTGGCCGATGTGGCTGCGGCCATCACCACCGACAACGTGCTCGAGAAAATAGTACTGCTGGACGCATCGTTGCGTCGCGACTTCGCGATATACAATCCCCGTATAGCGGTACTCGCTCTCAATCCCCATGCCGGCGATGACGGGCTGCTGGGCACCGAGGAACGCGACATCATAGCCCCGGCCATAGCCAAGGCTCGCGAAAGTCGCATCATGGCCTTCGGACCGTATGCCGCCGACGGATTCTTCGGCACGGCTGCATATACGCACTTTGACGCAGTGCTGGCTATGTACCACGACCAGGGACTGGCGCCGTTCAAGGCCCTATCTATGGACGACGGTGTCAATTTCACCGCCGGACTGCCGTATGTACGCACTTCGCCCGATCATGGTACTGCTTACGACATTGCCGGCAAGGGCGAGGCCGACCCGCAGAGCATGCTGCATGCGATATATGCCGCTATAGACATTTTCCGCGCACGTGCCAACGACGCCGAGGCACACCGCAACCCTCTGCGCCGCCAGTATTACGATAAAGGGTCGGACAATGTAGTACTCGACCTGACCAAAGACGAATAATCATCCGCATCAAAACGGCATCCGCCGCATCAAAAACAGCGCCTGCCGTATTAAATAGCATCTTACGCATCAATGAATTACGCAATCATAGCCGCCGGAGAGGGCAGTCGACTTGTACAAGAAGGCGTCCCCATGCCCAAGCCGTTGGTAGACATCGACGGCCGCCCCATGATACGCCGTCTTATAGATATTTTTATGGCCAACGATGCTCGCCGCATCAGCGTCATCGTCAACGAGCACATGACCGCCGTGCGTCAGTATGTCGAGGCCTTGCAGCCGCAATTGGCAGTGCCTTTGACGCTGGTAGTCAAGACTACGCCCAGCTCGATGCACAGCTTCTACGAGGTGTCGCGCACCTTCGGCGAGGACAGTGCCGAAGGCGGCGGCGACGGACGATTTATCCTCACCACGGTAGACACCATATTCCGCGAGGAAGACTTTGCGCGCTACGTGCAGGCCTTTGCCCAAGCGCCTGACGATATAGACGGGTGTATGGCTGTCACCACATACATTGATGACGAAAAGCCGTTGTACGTCGACACCGCCGCCGACGGCATCATCACCGCCTTCCGCGATGCACCGTGGAAGGGCGTGCGGTATGTTTCGGGCGGCATCTACGGACTGCGCCCTGCGGCCGTGGACATCCTGCGCCGTTGTATCGATGAGGGCGTCAGTCGTATGCGCAACTATCAACGCGCTCTTGTCGCTGCCGGACAGCGCCTTCGTGCCTTCGATATGGGCAAGATCCTGGACGTGGACCATGCCGGAG
>CAVEDT010000097.1:0-2454 GCA_963614475.1 Roseburia faecis | reverse complement strand
GCCGGAGACATCGAGAAGGCTCGCGCGTTTTTGCGATAATTCGGTGATTGAGACCGACTTGGCAAGCCCGAATAAATACTCGGACTTGACGAATGCCTAAGAAACTGAATATTAGTAATACACAATTACGGGCGGATGCGTGTGCACCGTCCTTTTGTTCCCCGGAACATAACAAGACTATTATATCATGGCCAAAAAAATAGCCGAAACGCCGTTGATGAAGCAGTATATCGAGATGAAACGCAAGCATCCCGACGCGATACTGCTGTTCCGCGTAGGAGACTTCTACGAGACTTTCAGTGACGACGCTTTGGCTGCTTCCGAGATTTTGGGCATCACCCTGACACGTCGAGCCAACGGCGCGGCGGCGTACGTCGAGCTGGCCGGATTTCCGCACCATGCCTTGGACACTTATCTGCCCAAGTTGGTGAGAGCCGGCAAGCGCGTGGCCATTTGCGAGCAGCTCGAAGATCCCAAGACCGCCAAGACACTGGTCAAACGCGGCATCACCGAGCTGGTGACGCCCGGTGTATCGCTGAGTGACAACGTTTTGGACGGGAAACTTAACAACTTCCTGGCATCCATACATCACGGACGCGATAAGACCTTGGGCATAGCCTTTTTGGATATCAGTACCGGCGAGTTTCTTGCAGCCGAAGGCAATGCCGACTATGTAGACAAGCTTATGGCTCAGTTTGCGCCCAAGGAAGTCCTGGTCGAACGCGGACTCAAGCGTCGCCTCGACGACGAGCTGTCGGGACATTACCTGACGTTTGAGTTGGACGATTGGGTATTTACGCGTGACGCGGCCATGGAACGTCTGCTTAAACAATTCGAGACCTCGTCGCTCAAGGGCTTCGGCCTCGAGCGTATGAACGCCGGGATCATAGCCGCCGGAGCCATATTGCACTATCTCGATGTCACCAACCATACGCACATAGGACATATCAACACCATAGCGCGCATAGAGGAAGACCGATATGTACGCCTCGACCGCTTCACGGTGCGCAACCTCGAATTGGTGACACCGTTGAGCGAGGAGGGTATGAGCCTGCTGGAAGTGCTTGACCGTACGCGCACGCCTATGGGAGCGCGTCTGCTGCACCAGTGGATACTGATGCCGTTGCGCGACCCTCGCGAAATCAACAACCGACTGGATGTCGTGGAATACTTCTTCCGCGACCGCGAGTCCGCCGAGGCGGTCGGCGGCTTCCTGGACCGTATAGGCGACTTGGGTCGATTGGTGGCCAAGATTGCCACGCTGCGCATCACGCCGCGCGAGGTGGTGCAGGTACGTGCCGCACTCGAGGCCCTCGAACCCGTCAAGGCCCTATGCCTCGGCGCCGACCAGCCGCAATTACGTGCCATAGGCGAGCAAATCAATCCTTGCTCCGATATAGCATCGCGCATCAAGCGCGAAATTTGGGACAACTGCCCGAACAAGCCCGGCAGCGGTGACGTCATACGCGAAGGCGTCAACGCCACCTTGGACGAATTGCGACATATAGCCACCGGCGGCAAGCAATACTTGGCACAGATACGCGACCGCGAAGTAGAGGCTACCGGCATCTCGTCGCTCAAGATAGGCTTCAACAACGTCTTCGGATACTACTTTGAAGTCACCAATACGCACCGCGACAAGGTGCCGCAGCAGTGGATACGCAAGCAGACACTTGTCAACGCCGAGCGATATATCAGTCCCGAGCTCAAGGAATACGAAGAAAAAATCTTGGGCGCACAAGACCGCATAGCATCCTTGGAGACATCGCTGTATAACGACTTGGTGGCTGCACTGTCATCGTATATACCTACCATGCAGGCCGATGCGATGCTGGTGGCGCGTCTGGACTGCCTGCTGTCGTTCAATGCGGCGGCCACGGCTTACCGTTATGCACGCCCGGTGGTGGACGACAGCCTCGAGCTTGACCTTGTACAGGCCCGACATCCCGTCATCGAAAGACGTCTGCCTGTGGGTGTACCGTATATCGCTAACAGCGTGCGGCTTAACAACGACGATGCACAAATCCTGATGATTACCGGCCCCAATATGTCCGGTAAGTCGGCATTGCTGCGACAGACGGCGCTCAACGTCCTGATGGCTCAGATAGGCTGCTTCGTAGCGGCCGATAGTGCTCATATAGGCGTGGTGGACAAGATTTTCACGCGCGTGGGTGCCAGCGACAATATCTCGCTGGGCGAGTCCACTTTTATGGTTGAGATGAACGAGGCCGCATCCATCATCAACAACCTGAGTCAACGTTCGCTGATACTTTTTGACGAATTGGGCCGCGGAACGTCTACCTACGACGGCATCTCGATAGCCCGAGCCATCGTCGAGTACATACACGACACTCCCGACAATTTGAGGCCTAAGACGCTCTTTGCCACGCACTACCACGAACTCAACGAGTTGGAACAATCCTATCCGCGCATACACAATTTCCACGTCTCCGT
>CAVEDT010000096.1:0-6246 GCA_963614475.1 Roseburia faecis | reverse complement strand
TTTTCGCTCATAGTTGCAGTGTCGATCAGCGCCTGTACCAACGAGCCGCGGATGGAAAGTCCCGGAGACGATTCCTCTGCAAAAGCTCTTACGACGAAAGCCGAGCAGTTGATAATCAAAGCGCAACAAGCTCGCGCACTTTTCTATCCCTCACAGTCTCGCTCTGTAAGCACAGATGCCACTATCGAATATGTGGTATCACGTTACAGCCGCTCCGAGGCTGACACGCTCCTCTCTATCGTCAATTTCGCAGACAATCAAGGATTCGTCATTATAACCGATAAAGCCGAAGTCCCCGAAATACTTGCCGTGACAGACGATGGTAATCTGATCCCTGAACTCAACGACAACCCCGGACTGCAGCAATATCTGGATAATGCCGAAGCTGCTCTCAGCACACTTCCGAGCAAAGAGTCAAGTGGATCATTAGATCCTACTCGACCATTCTTGTTTGAAACCAAAAGCGTCTATGACACAATCAGTACCATACCGCCTAAGGTTCAGGTGAGATGGGGTCAAGGTGCCCCTTATAATCGGTTCTGCCCGATAATCGATGGCGTTCAAGCTCCTGCCGGATGTGCGCCGATAGCAGCCGTTCAGACGATGACATACTTCAAACATCCGCTCTCATTTACGTGGAGTGTAGATGGTTCGCAGACAACAATGTCACTTAATTGGATAGAAATAAATAAGCATATAGGTAATGCCAAGTACGGATTACCGGGGTTGTGCTATGATAGCGAAGCGACTCATAACACCATGGGAAAACTAATAAGGCAGATAGGAGAGAATATGGATGCTGATTATGGGAAATCTTCCACTGGAGTTGGTCCTTCTATGATTCCTCCGACGATGCGTACATTCGGCTATACCGCAACAGCTATGCAATCATTCTCAAAAGATGATAACTATAATGGGTCTTCAATCTGGATCTTTTGTGGCTGGACAAATAAGGGTGAGGGGCATGCTTATATAGTCGATGGTCGATGCCGTATTTGTGGAAATCACACAGAATATATTGCAGACCCAAGCACAACGCCGCCTACTATTGTCGAGATTGTTCGACAATATACAACTCAAACAGACTATTTACATGTCAATTGGGGATGGGATGGGTACTCTAATGGTTACTTCTATTATGGAAGTTTTAATACATCCAACCCTGCAATAAAAGATTATCCGTCCGTGGGTACAGCCAACTATAACTTCACAGAAAATCTTATGTATACTGCAGTTTCACGCTAAAAAGTAAAAACGAATGAAAACTTATAAGTATCTTATGATGTGCATCATGGCGGCAAGTGTCGCTATGTATGGATGCTCGTCGGATGGTGATGGGCCAAATAACGAAGAGCAAAAGCAAGATAATGAGGAAAATGTAACACCGGCAAAAGCGCGTATGCAACTGACCGATGAACAGGATGCAATATCTTTGGCAGAAACGAAAGTTGCGTTCAAGTTCTTCGAAAGTGTGTATGACACACACAAAGCCGATGAGAACGTATTGACATCGCCGTTGAGCAAAGACATTCTCTTTGGAATGGTGACCAATGCATTGTATGATGCAGACCGTGCGGATATACTCAAAGTATATGGAGCATCAACAATGAAGTCCGTTAATGACTTTAATAGTAAGCGCTTGGAGTATTTCGCATACGACACGGAGACAGCGAAAGTGTTTTTTGCCAATTCGATATGGGCTAATTCGCTACTGATGACCGACCAACCGGCGTTTATGGCAATGGCGGACAATCAGAAAAAGAACTACAAAGCCGAGACAACCATCCTCGATTTCGGTAAAGAAGATGTCCGCACGCAGATAAATAAATGGTGCTCGACACACACTCAAGGACTTATTCCTGAATTCTTAAAAGAAGAAGTGGGAAAAGAAACACAGAGTGTCTTTGTCAATACTATTTATTTCAAATGTCCATGGAAATCGGAATTTGATAAGAAAGACACTAAATCGGAAGGTTTCTATGACTATGCAGGCACTACACAAATCAAAAAAATTCAGATGATGAAAGGCTGGCGCAGTGTAGCTGCCATCACCAATAATCGGATGTCCGCATTTGCATTTCCATATAGTGGCTGCAACTACTCGGCAGTATTCGTATTGCCGGCAGAGGGTTTGACCATCAAGGATATACTCGGCGATGTAGAGGATATGCTCATTTCAAGAGCATTAGACAATGTCAAAGAAACACCATATCATATTGGTGTGCCGCGATTCCAAACCGATAGCAATGAAGATATTACGTCTGCAATCGAAGCAACAGGCATCAGTTTCAACGACAAGGGTCTGATCGGATATGGCAGAATTAATAGCACGAGGACCATACAGGCAGTCAATTTGATTGTTGACGAATCCGGTACACGAGCTGCGGCTGCATCCGCCACACTCATTGCGACATCAAATGGAAGCGGAGACAAGAACCCGTATGAAATAATGCTTAATCGGCCGTTCCTGATGATTGTCAAGGATGACAATCACGGCTCAATACTACTGATGGCTGCCATTCAGATGCCGAAAGAATAAGTACGTATAATACAGAAAGCCCTATCATAAGACAACGGCGACTGCATCAGCAGTCGCCGTTGTCTTATGATAGAAGTTCGATTATCAGAACAGATAGGCTGCCGTGATGGTCCAGAAGCGGTTTTTGCCGTTGACCAATTCGCCTTCGGGGATGGCGCTGCCTACGGCCTTGTTGACGAGGGATTTGGAGAGGCCGAGGCCATAGGATGCAGCTACTTGTACTTTGCGGAATAGCTGGAGACCGAAGCCGAAGTTCCAGGATACATCGAATTTCTTGGCTTCGAAGGCATCCCTAACGGCTGTGCCGGAGGTCAGGAATGCGAAGCTCGGTCCGGTGAAGATGTAGGGGCTCAGGAAGCTGCCGACTACGGGAAGTCCGAATTTGTACTTGATGTTTACGGGGATTTCGAAGTAGTCCTTGGATACTTTCTCGTTGGTGGAGTTGTCGTTGATGGTAAGCTCGGAGGTGCGGCGTACGTACATAAGCGAGGCATCGAAGCCGAGGTTGATGGCGGGAATCATAAACTCGGCTTGAACGCCGCCGGTAAATCCGGCGCGGTTGCTGCCGTCAAGGACGTCCTTATTGAATTTGAGACTGTTGACTGCTATACCTATACGGGGACCGAAGGAGAATTGGGCCGAGGCGGTGGTGCCGAAGGCTACTACGGCGATGATGGCGACGAGCGCGCGGCGAAGGTTTTTAATCATAATCGTTAGGTTGTTTTGTTGGATGTATTTTATTGTGTTACAGAGCTTTGCTTGTATCTCTAAATCTTGTGTGCCGACAATCGGGCAATGCACAAAGTTAAGCATATTCCGGCACATGGCAAAGTGTGTCGCCGTGGCGTCTTGCTTTGTGTGCCGTGCGGATGTGTCTTGCCGTGTCTAAGTTGCTCAATGTATGCGCGGTACGGACTTGTTGTGCTTGTCGAATATGCGTAGGGCGGATGTAACGAAGGCTCGACAGGCCGAAGCACGGACGCCGGCCGCAGCGTTGATGTCGGTATCGCTGTCTATGGGTACAAGCCTGAAATTTTGACCTTTAGCATTGGGCTGAATGGTGAAAACGAGACGATATCCGGCTTCGGCGACATAGGCATGGCCGTTGGAGTCGCGTTTTAGTGTGGCGCGTACCATAGCTCCGCCGCGCGTGTCTGTGGTCTTCATATTGGATATGAAATTGCCCAACGAATAGACCAGCAGTGTGTTACGGCCGTCGTTCTTGTCGTTTGGCTCGAGCTGCATGGGCTGTATCACGTGTGGGTGTCCGCCGATAATGAGGTCGACGCCGCGGTCTTTGAGAAATTGTGCCATATCGCGCTGGAAGGCGTTGGGAAGTAGCTGATACTCATTGCCCCAGTGTATGGCCACAACGAGTATTTCGGCTCCGGCGGCACGAGTGGCGCGGATGTCTGCATCGATTGTTTTGCGGTCGATGTAATCGACTACGACATTGCCGGTGATGCGTATGCCGTTGGTGCCGTAGGTGTAGTTGAGAAAGCCGACTTTGAAGCCCTTGATGTCCTTGATGCATGGCAGGGCTCGGGCACGTGCTTCGGCATCGGTATAGGTGCCGATATGATCTACGCCTTTGGTATCGAGTGCCTTGACGGTTGTGAACAAACCTCGGTCGCGGCGATCGAGGGTGTGGTTATTGGCCGTGAGCATCATATCAAATCCGGCGTTTGTGAGTGCGTCCACGTATTTGTCCGGCGCGTTGAAGCAGGGATAACCCGAATACTTGGGGCCGGCTATGGGCGTTTCGAGGTTGACTACGGCGTAATCGGCGGCGCTGACCCACGGAGCAACGGCATCGAAGTATCCGGAGAAGTCGTAGTCGCCGCCGGTGCGGTATGCGGCGTCCAATTGCCCCTGGTGCATCATGGCGTCGCCGGCAAAAACCAGCGTTGCTTGCTGCTGAGGCACCAACAGCGAAAGTATTCCGAAAAGTAATGAGGCGAAAGTCAAAAGTTTAAGTCTATTTGGGGTGTGTATGCCTCGGCGCATCGGCGTACCCGGCCGTTGTCGTTACGGCTTGGGGTATACGGCGCCGGTTGCGGCGAGTAAAGTGTTGCGCATCAGCATGGCGATGGTCATAGGGCCTACGCCGCCGGGTACGGGAGTGATGTGGCTGCATTTGGGGGCTACGGCTGCGTAGTCCACGTCGCCGCACAATCTCCAGCCGCGGGCGCGTGTGGCGTCCGCTACGCGAGTGGTGCCCACGTCGATGACCGTGGCGCCTTCCTTGACCATATCTGCGGTCACGGATGCGGGGACGCCCATGGCGGCTACCAATATGTCGGCCGTGCGTGTGATTGAGGCGAGGTCGGTGGTACGGCTGTGGCATACGGTGACTGTGGCATCGCCCGGGTAGGCTTTTTGCATCATGAGCATAGCCAAGGGTTTGCCGACGATGTTGCTTCGTCCGAGGATTACGCAATGCTTGCCCGAGGTGGGGATTTGGTAGCGGCGCAGCAGTTCGATAATGCCTGCCGGGGTGGCGCTTACAAATCCGGGCAGCCCGATGCTGAGTCGTCCGACATTAGCCGGATGAAATCCGTCAACGTCTTTGCGCGGATCTATGGCTTCGATGACGGCTTGTGTGTCGATGTGGCGCGGCAGCGGCAGTTGTACTATAAATCCGTCGATGTCCGGATTGTCGTTGAGGGCGCGGACGTGGTCCAGCAGTTGTTCCTGAGTGATGGAGTCCTCGAAGCGTAGCAGTGTAGACCCGAAGCCGCATTCTTCGCAGGCTTTGACCTTGGATGCTACGTATGATTCGCTGCCGCCGTCGTGTCCGACGAGTATGGCGGCGAGGTGTGGCGCACGTCCTCCGGCAGCAACGATCTGGGCCACGGAGGTGGCTATCTCGGCGCGGATGGCGGCGGCGGTGGCTTTGCCGTCAATGATTTGCATGGTTGTCCGGTATATTTTTGGGGTTTGGAGGTGTGTCGGTGGGTGCTTGGCCGTGCCTATGGCTATCCTCTTCGGAGATGAGACTCTTTAGCGGCGCTGCTTGGCCATTTGTTGCATCTGGCGCATTTGCTGAGCCATTTTCAGCGGATTTTTGCGCATATTGGCTACGGCTTGCATCATCTTGCGCATGTCGTTGAAGCGTTTGAGGATGCCGTTGACTTCCTGGTAGGGGACTCCGGAGCCTGCGGACAAGCGGCGACGGCGACTTTCGTTGATGCAGTCGGGGTGTGCGCGTTCGTAGGGGGTCATAGAATCGATGACGGCCTCGGTGCTTTTGAAGATGCTGTCGTCGATGTCCATATCTTTGATGGCTTTGCCCAAGCCCGGAATCATGGATGCTACGGACTTGAGGTCTCCCATCTTTTTGATCTGTTTCAGTTGGTCGCGGAAGTCGTTGAAATCGAACTTGTTTTTGAGCATCTTGCGCTCGATTTCGGCGGCTTGTTTTTCGTCGAACACCTGCTGCGCTTTCTCGACCAGTGATACGATATCACCCATGCCGAGGATACGGTTGGCCATACGGTCGGGGTGGAAGGTGTCGATGCCGTCCATCTTTTCGCTTGTGCCGATGAACTTTATAGGCTTGGAGACTACCGAGCGTATGGTGAGGGCGGCACCGGCTTTGGCGTCGCCGTCGAGTTTGGTGAGGACTACGCCGTCGAAGTCAAGTCGGTCGTTGAAGGCCTTTGCCGTATTGACGGCGTCCTGGCCGGTCATGGCATCGACCACGA
>CAVEDT010000095.1:0-6326 GCA_963614475.1 Roseburia faecis | reverse complement strand
TGCTCTATGGTGTCGCACGTTACATCGTTACCTATTTTTATTTAGGACAATATTGCCCGACAGCATCTGTATTTTTGCGGACGGTGACGTTCTCAGACAACTTTTTTATACATTGCGGCTTCTTGCGGCATCTTTATATATCGCGGCTTCTCATTATGGGCCGGCTTCTTATGAGAGATGGAACTGCCGATTGCGCCGGGCCGCCGAAAGGGCGGTCAAATTGCGACTGAGGGCCGAAAGCCTATTGCCTTTTCGGAGAAAAAGCGCTATCTTTGCACCAAATATGCCCTTATGCGCCGAAACGGGCGTGCCGGGCCTACATTCCAACGATTATGACCGAAGACGACGATACCATCCAACCCCGGGAAAATGACGAAGCTCCGGAAGCTGCAAATACCGATGCCGAAACAAGCGTCGGCGACACTTCTATGGGCGAAAATACTGAAGCACAGGGTGATGCCGACGGTCGAGCCGGCATTGATGCCGACGACCGTGAGGGCACTGACGACGAAGACGACGAGGCCGCCGCAAGCGGAAACATCCGCGACTTGGACGACATCACCGCAGCATCCATCATCGAAGGCGACGCGCTGACTCACCATTTGCGCGGCATGTACCGATGCTGGTTCCTCGAGTATGCCTCCTACGTGATACTCGAGCGTGCCGTGCCGCATATTCAGGACGGACTCAAGCCTGTACAACGTCGCATACTTCACTCGATGAAAACCCTCGATGACGGCCGTTTCAATAAGGTGGCCAATATCGTCGGTAATACCATGCAATACCACCCGCATGGCGATGCGTCCATCAAGGATGCTCTTGTGCAGTTAGGCCAAAAAGAACTGCTTGTCGAGACGCAGGGTAACTGGGGTAATATCCTTACCGGCGCCAGTGCCGCTGCCGGCCGATACATCGAGGCACGCCTGTCGCCATTTGCACTCGAGACGTTGTATGACGATAAGGTCACCGACTGGACCATGAGTTATGACGGCCGTAAGAAAGAACCCGTGACCCTGCCCACCAAGTTCCCGTTGCTGTTGGCCCAAGGCGCCGAAGGCATTGCCGTGGGTCTGTCGTCGCGCATCATGCCGCACAACTTCAACGAAATCATCGATGCTGCCGTGGCGTACTTGCGTGGCGAGGACTTCGAGCTGTACCCCGACTTCCCCACCGGCGGAATGTTGGATGTCAGCAAATACAACGACGGACGTCGCGGCGGACGCATACGCATACGCGCCAAAATCGAGAAGGTGGACAATAAAACCATAGCTATCACCGAGATACCGTACGGCAAAACCACCGGTACGGTCATCGACTCGATACTCAGCGCTTTCGAAAAAGGCAAAATCAAGATACGCAAAGTCGAGGACCATACGGCACAGGAAGCACGCATATTGGTGTACCTGCAGCCCGGCACCTCCTCAGACAAGACCATAGACGCGCTCTATGCCTTCAGCTTCTGCGAAGTCAGCGTTTCGCCCAACTGCTGTGTCATCGAAGACCGTCATCCGCAGTTCCTCGGCGTCAGTGATGTGCTGCGCTACAGCGTCGACCATACGCGCCAAATTCTGTTGCGCGAACTCCAAATCGAATTGGGCGAAGTCAATGAAGCTCTGTACTTTGCATCGCTCGAAAAATACTTTATCGAGAAACGCATATACAAAGACAAAGAATACGAGCAGGCTCCCGATTTGGATGCAGCCGTGGCGCACATCGACAAGCGACTCGAGCCGCTCAAAGCCAAGCTGATACGCGAGGTGACACGCGACGATATTGTCAAGCTGTTGGAAATCAAGATGCGCCGTATCCTGCGCTTCAATGCCGATGAGGCCGACCGCCGTATCGCCAATTACCTCGAACGCATCAACCGTATCAACGACCGTATAGAACACCTCACGCAATACACCATCGAGTGGTTCGAACGCCTCAAAGAAAAATACGGACACGCCTATCCGCGTCGCACCCAACTGCGCAGCTTCGACACCATAGAGGCGGCCACCGTGGCCGAAGCCAACGAACGCCTGTACATCAACCGCAAGGAAGGCTTCATAGGCACGGCGCTGAAGAATGACGAATTTGTCTGCAACTGCTCGTCACTGGACGACGTCATAATATTCTATAAAGACGGCCGCTACAAGGTGGTACGCGTAAGCGACAAGCTGTCCGTCGGTACCAATATCCTATACCCTGCCGTGTTCAAGCGCAAGGACGAGCGCACAATCTACAACGTCATCTATCAGGATGGCCGCGGCGGTGCCTATTACATGAAACGCTTTGCCGTCACGGGCTTGAAGCGTGACACCGAGTACAACCTGACCAAGGGCAAAGACGGCTCGCGCGTCGTATGGTTCAGCGCCAATACCAACGGCGAGGCCGAGGTCGTTAAAGTCACCCTCAAGCCGCGTCCGCGACTGAAGACCCTGCAATTTGACGTCGATTTCAGCAAATTGGCCGTAAAAGGCCGTGCTTCGGGCGGCAATCTGGTGACCCGAAACGAAGTTCACCGCTTCTCGCTCAAAGAAAAGGGTACAAGCACCTTAGGTGGACGCCAAGTATGGTTTGATCAGGACGTCCTGCGCCTCAACTATGACGGACGCGGTCAGTATCTCGGCGAATTTCAGGGTACGGACCTCATACTGGTCATACTGAAAGACGGCGAGTACTATACCGGCGACTTTAATGTCACCAACCACTACGAAGACAACATCTTACGCATCGAGAAATTCAATAGTCATAAGGTTTGGACGGCGATAATCAACGATGCCGACCAGGGCTATCCCTACCTCAAGCGCTTCACCTTCGAGGCCTCGACACGTCGACAGCGATTTGTCGGCTCGGACGATAAGTCGCAATTGATAGCGCTGAGCGACCACTTGGGCGCCCGATTCCGTATCACTTTCGGCGCTCCGGACGACTTCCGCGACCCTATGGAAGTGGATGCGCCCGAATTTATAGCCGTCAAGTCCTTCAAGGCACGCGGCAAGCGCCTGACTATGTGGAATGTGGCGGCTGTAGACGAACTCGAGCCGCGTGAGATGCCCGAAGAAAACTACGATGATACGCCCGAGGAAGAAGAGACCCCCGAAGTCGAAATCGAGCCCGAACGCAGTGACGATGAAATCAGAGACGAAATCAATGGCCAACAGCGTATGTTCTAAGCTCATAGCTGTGGCTGCGCTGCTGTGCGCGATGCCTGCTGCGGCCGAGACCGCCGACAGCGTTGCAGCCGTAGTGCGGCCCGTGACTTCGGCCTACGGCATCGAAGCGGGCAGCGCTCACCTCGCCGATACCTATCTGACGCCGCTGCATTACGACGGATGGCACAGCGCCATATCGTACAGCCGTACACAGGCTATGGGCTTTGACCCGGAGCGGTGGAGTATGCGCCTGGCCCTCGGAGGGTCTGTAGACCATACGCAGAATCCGGCACGCAACGCTACGATGTGGAACTTTGATATCGAGGCTTCATGGGGAATGACGCGGCGCTTTCGTGTCACGGATGCTCTCAGTGCCGGCATAGGAGGCTATACGGCGCTCAATGTCGGCGCTTTGTACCTGGGACGCAACGGCAATAATCCCGCGGCGGCCAAGGGCGCATGGATGATAGGCGTCAGTGGCGCCGCTACTTATGCCATGCGCGTGGGGCGCCTCCCCGTCACGTGGGGCGTCATGGCTGCCATGCCTTTGACCGGTGTGTTCTTCTCGCCGCAATACGGTCAGTTGTATTACGAGATATACCTCGGCGACCACCGCGGCCTGGCACATGCTGCTTGGCCCGGCAACTACCGCCGCATAGACACGCGTGCATGGGCCGACCTGCATTTCGGCGGAACGACATTACGTCTGGGCTACCACTTTGACCTGCGCTCGACACGCGCCAACGACATCACGGCGCGTAGCGTCACCCATGCCTTCAGCGTCGCCGTCGTCACCCGCTGGCTGTCCGTGCCCATGACTTCGACGACTACCGCTCCGGGGACGCGCATCGTTGCCGCAAGCTACTGATACACCGCATACCGATTTGAGATACAGGCATTATATAATATAAAGGCGCCTGAAAATACAAATATCCACCGAACAAAGAGCGTATACTTAATCGACAGATATGACCGCTATTAGCACAAAGATACATACAGCGTGTTGTGCGCTGATTTGCGCAATTCTTTCCCTGGGCTTCACGGCCTGCCACAGCATCGAGGAAGAAGATAATTCAATCATGGGCAACTTTGACGCATTGTGGGACATCCTGGACCGGCATTACTGCTTCTTCGAGCAAAAAGACGTGGACTGGGATGAGGTGTATCGCCGCTACCGTCCCCAAGCCAAGGCGTGCCGTACGGCGCAGCAGCTTTTCGATGTCTGCGCTCGGATGCTGGACGAGTTGCGTGACGGCCATGTCAATTTGTCGGCTCCGTTCAACACCTCCTATTATCGTAAATGGTGGAGCGACTATCCGCAGAATTATGACGAACGCCTTGTGCTCGAACATTACTTGAACTTTGACTATCGTCAAGCCGGCGCACTGACCTACGCTATGCTGCCGCAGCGTATAGGGTACATTTCGTATCGCAGCTTCAGCAGCCCCGTCGGCGAAGGCAATCTTGACGCTGTGCTGTCGTACTTCGAGATAGCTCAGGGTATTATTATAGATGTGCGCGACAACGGCGGCGGCAGTATGACCAATGTCGAGACCCTTGTGCGCCGCTTCATCGCCGAACGTACCTTGGCCGGATACACCGTGCACAAGACCGGACCGGGACATAACGACTTTGCCGAGCCCTACGCCTACTATTATGACGCCGCCGATGCCGGACGCGTGCGCTGGCTCAAACCCGTCGTGGTGCTGTGCAACCGTTCCACCTTCAGCGCCGCCAATAATTTTGTGTCCGTGATGCGCCTATTGCCTACGGTCACTGTTGTGGGAGCCACTACCGGCGGCGGCAGTGGTATGCCCATGTCGTCCGAGCTGCCGTGCGGATGGAGCATACGCTTCTCGGCTTGTTCGTTTCTGGATGCACAAGGCAACAGCACCGAAACCGGGGTCAACCCTTCGGAAGGCTGCGCCGTCGACCTTGACCCGGCACAAGCCGCTATGGGTCACGACACTATGCTCGATAAGGCCATAGCCGTCATTCAATCCAAATGATTGAGTAAGGGGAATAATAGTAAGTAAGGGGAATAATAGTAGTAATAGCCATAATAGCTGTAATGGCCATAATAGGCATAATGGCCGTGACGGCTATAATAACTATGAGAGCTATAATAGCTATGACGGCCATGCCGGGTTGATAGGCGGCGCGGTAGTGCGGCCGATTATCAGTCGAAGATGTTGTTCTTGATTTTGGATGCGAGCAAATCGCGGTGGTGGCGAGCCTCCGACGATGCGAGGTACTCGCGCAGACAGGTTACGTGTCGATGTCCGTGCATATCCGTGCCCAGGAAGTCCACCATGCCGGCCTTGGCCAGTGCCTCAGCCATTTTTTTCTCCTGCTTGCCGTAGTATCCGGCCAGTGAAAGCATATTGACCTGGAAAAGAAGGTTGCGATGCAGCTCCTCGTAGCGATTGCCACGCGCGTGATAATATAGGTAGCGTTCGGGGTGTGCAAGTATGGGCTTGTATCCGCGCACCTGCAAGTCAAATACCAGTTGCTCAATGTTCCACGGCTCTTGGATGAACGAATTCTCGATAAGCAGGTAATTGTCCGGGAAGGGCATAAGTATACCTTGCTCGATATGCCGTTGCAGCAGCTCGTCGATACGATATTCGGCCGAGTGGTCGATGCGTACATCCACGCCATCGCGCGCCAGAACATCTTTGAGCGCCTGAATCGGACCGGCCAGAGTCTGAGGATTGTTCTCGAAAGTGGCTTGCGTGACGTGCGGTGTCGCGATGATATGGCGTATGCCCATGTCGTACAACGCCGCCACCAACTCGGAGGATGTATCCGCATCGGGCGAGCCGTCATCCACTCCGGGGACTACATGGCAGTGTATATCTGTTGAGAACCAAAGCTTTATGGGTTCTGATGTCTTCTTGAAAATATTAAACATTTTCGAAAGGGTGTTATTGGACTGCAAAAATAGTCATTTTTCGCGAAAATATTTAGGGAAAAAATTCTGCATATCAAATATTTTCTGTTAACTTTGCGGTGTCGGGAGGACAAAGTGTCTCCGGCGGACCATATCCATACGGAAAACAAGCGCCGCGACATGACAAAACGTCACCTCGATACATCATACAGATAATGACAAACATTATCCAATACCATATTAACCTCACAAAACCACTGACCATTAATTATGGAAAAGCGTAAACTGAAAATCCG
>CAVEDT010000094.1:0-6327 GCA_963614475.1 Roseburia faecis | reverse complement strand
GCCGCCTACCCCGCTGATTCCGCCGATAATGGGCGAAGACAACTGGAGTCCGGTGAGAGCACCGGCAGCGGTGATGTACAGCGAGGTACGCTTCACGTTGCCCGGTTCGCCGGCTACGGGTTGGGTGATGTCAAAGTCGTAACCCTCGATTTCGGGGGCGAGAGTGATGACAACCACGTCGTTGACTTCGACAGCGCGTTCGTCAATTTCGATGACGAAATATCCGCCGCCTATGGGGTCGTCATGACCGGTGTATTTGACATTGAGGATATACTGCGTGGCGGGCTTGGCATCTTTGATGACGCCCTCGCGTGTATAAGTGTCGCCGTTGGCCAATTTGCCGGTGAAAGTCCATTTGAGGTCTTTGTCCTTGGAGGGCATCATAAAGTAGCCCGCGCGTTTTTCGCCGGCCTCGAAATCGAGAGTACCCTTGCTGTGGCCTACAGTCATCTTGTAGTCGGTAAGTATTTCGCCGACTTCGGCTGCGTAATTGACCGAAGCGAGGACGTTGGCTATGGAGCAGTTGAGATCCACCTTGGTGGTGGCACCGTTGGTGACTTCGAACTCGGTACGGCCTTTGAACCACTTGTGGTCGAAAGATGCCGAGACGCTATCACCGGCCCAGCCTTCGGCTATGTAATGGTCGCTGACCAGTTGGATGCCATCGGCAGGTACCTCGCTTATGCCTTTGAAGCGGCGTACAAGGCCTTTCTTATTAGAGATGTATATCAGACAATTGTCTGCATAATCGGTGACATCGGCACGAGACTGTACCTTGACGTCCGAATTAATTTTGGCGGTCAGATAGACGGTGCCTTGACCATCAAGGTCGCCGAATTCATCGTGGCATGCCGTGAATGCTGTCGCAAGTACGAGCACGGCGCCAATCATTGTAATGTTCTTTTTCATGACGGTGTGTATTTTGGACAGTTGTTATTTGGCAATGAATTTTAGGGATACAATCTTATTGACAGACTTGTTGTCGGTAAGATTGAGCGTAAAGGTGTGGTTGCCCGGGAATGCAGACAGCAGCGGAATGAACTGGCTGATGTCAAAAGTCAGATTGGTGGCATTGATAACCTTATCGCCGGTGGGGAAGCCCAGAGACTCGAAAGACTCGGCGTTGTCGCCGGGATATGCGAGGTCAAATTCGATAGGCATCAGGTCCTTGACCGAATTGATGAAGTTTTCGTTATCGGAAGCGATTTTGACGATGAAATGCTGGATACCGTTTTCGGCCTCAATGAGGACGATACCGGTTGTCGTGGTAGCCACATCGTTTGCCGTGTCAAAGCTGAGCGTCTCACTAGTCACCTTGATGGCATCCTCACCAGGTGTAGGGGGTGTCGGGGGATTGGGTTCGTCTCCGCCGTCTTCGCCGCCGGGACGGTCATCATCCGAAATGTTGTCCTCGCCTATGGTAATATTTCCCGCGAGATTTTCGTCCACGACGTCTACGTCAAGATAAATGCCGTTGTCAATCACGATTTGGCCGTTTTCGTCGGGTTTGTCGGGCTTACCGGTCTTGACCGTGAAGGTGATGATGCGGTGCTGGCCAGCTTCGACGTCGGTGATGACGTGGCGCATGGTCTTGTACTTGCCGTTTACGGTGCCGGCAAATTCGGCGACGAGAGTGCTGCTGCCTTCCAGAGCCTCGAAGTATCCCGCACGTGTTTCCTTGGGCGTGAATACGAGCGAACCTTCATCATTGGCAATGACTGTGACTTTGGCGTCATCGGTCAAGTACTTGAGCAGCGACGAGTCAAACTTGATGGTCACCTTGATGTTGGAAAGTTTGCAAGTAACGATACCGATTTCGGTGATATTGCCGTCGGTGATGGCGAATTCCTTGGAACCGGTGAAGTAAGGATGATCCCATTCGGCTTTCTGTACTTCGTGGCTGTAAACGTCTACGCGGTACGAGCCTACGGGCAGCGAGAACAGCTCGGGCATCTCGGAGTACTTCCAAGTGTTCACCAAAGCGTTGTTGCTGTCGTAAATCTTTATAATAAAGTCGGAGAGGTCCACCGTTGCGCGAGCGCTGGTGTTGATGACCTTTTCGGCGTTGTCGATGTCTACGCCCATGGAGCGCATGCTGACCTGACCTTTTTGGTCGGAGGGCGCGGGCTTGACCTCGTCGTGGCATGCGGTCATGCCCAGACCAAGTATTGCTACCGTCAGCAGGGACAATATTTTGCTTTTCATTGTTGTCTTGCGTTATAATGTGTTAGAGGGCTATTTTAGTATGCCAGTGAGAGGTTGTCGACGCAGAGTGTTGCACCGTGCATTGCGCTCTCGTAGCGCGAGTTGAAGGTGGTCACTTTGATGGCGGCTGTCTCGGCGGCCTGGCTGTCCGAGGCATGAGTACTCGAGGTAATCATCACGCGGATGGAAGTGGCTTTGCCTGCATTGGTCTGATAATTAACCGGGACATTGAAGGCGGTGTATTTGGCTACAGCACCGAGAGTCACGCTGCCGCTGCCGATAACCGTTTCGCCGGAAAGCACTTGTACCGTAACCTTGCCTTTTTCGGCGGTATCGCCGGGGTCGTTGGTGTAAGTGTAGTATCCTTTGAGGGATGTAGGACGCGATGCAAAGGCTACGCCCTGCTTGTAGGTTTCGGTACCGTTGTTGTAGGTGTATGTGCCGAGGAAGAGCTTGCCTGCACTGCGTTGCGATACTTCGGGAACATTGTGTCCGTAGTATTCGTCCGATCCGGCAAACTCTTTCTTCCATTTTTCTGGGCGTTTACCGTTGGCATCCCAGGCGACATTACGCAGTACCATAGCGTTTTCGCCATGCTGTGCCGTAAAGCCTTTGTATGAGTCGGGGGTCTCGGTGCCACCGCCTGTACCTACAACTTTGATATTGGGTACGGTAGAGAGCCATGTCAAGGTGCTGTTGAATGTCGAGGGCACCACGAAGAAACTGTTCTGTGTTTTGTGGCTTGTGCTTGCGGTCTTGGCATTGACGGTGGCCCAGCCGTTGGGCTCGCTGATGGTATAGCTCAGCTTGGTGTCATAATATATACCTGCCGAGATGGACCATTGTCCGCCTTGGAGCATATCCTTGGCTGTTACATTGGCGGTGAGTGTCTCGAAGTCGCCATTGGGCAGTGCCGTAGCGTTCTCGGTGGTGAATTCGATATCAGCGGAAGCCTTATCAGGGTCGGCCACGGGGCTCAGGCGAAGCTTGTAAGCCGTTCCGGCCTTAAGGCCTTTGACGAGAAGTACATCGTCTTTGGATACGGAGGCTGTTGCGGCGGTATATGTCGAGCCGTCAGTGCTGACGTATGCCGTGATGAAGGGAGCAAGCGCCGAGCCGCCGACGTTTTTGCTTGCTACTTTGACGTATGCCTTGGTGGCCCAAACGTCCTTTTCGGCGGCAGAAGCCTCCACGGCGGGCTCCGCACGTTTTACGGTGAGGGTGGAGCTGACTTTGGAGCCGCTCACGGCACGTATTTGGAGGTCATTATTGTCTGCCGGTACTTTCAGCGTCACTGCATAGTTCTTTTCGGAAGAGCGTGCGCGAGTCTTGGCGGCAACGGAAGCTACGGTGAGGTCGCTCCATGTGCCACGGTCGTTGAAGTACTGGAATTTAACGTTTTCTTGGGGATTGGCGCCGTTATATGTCAGGGTCAGGTCGAGTTTGTCCTGTCCTATATATAATGTCGAGGGCTCGGAAATGGTGACTACCTGCGGCTCGAGATCTATGGTCCAGGTGTATACCTCGCTGGCCTTGCCGTATTTGTCAACAACCTTGACGGCGAAGGTGGTGGTATTGTCCGTGGACACCTCTTTAATATGAGATATGACGTTGGTCAGGTCAATGATGGCCATCTTGTCGGGATTACGGAAAAGGCCCACGCCCTGGAATCCGAGAGCAGTCATACGCTGCTGCATGGCTTCGTCTGCGGCGGCAAGGTTGATTTCGGCAGGCCATCCTTGGCTTGTCACGAGCGACTTGCTCTGTGTGGTGAGGGTGACGCTGCTAAGGCCGGCACGTGCTACGATGTTGAGTTTCAGCGGTGTGCTCCACGGTGTTCCTTCGACGTGGTTTATAGTTGTTCCGCTGGCGGGCACCGATGCAGCGGCAGCCGTAACGGTGGGGGCGGGAGCATTGAGCAAGTCATCGCTCAGCTCGACATCCACTGTTTCCTCGGATACGGTGTCGTCAAAGGTGATATTGAGGACGGCTTCGCCTACACCACCGTTATTGACGTCAATGGTGGCGTGATAGTGGTGACGTGCTTGAGCTTTGAAGCTGAGTACCTGCAGTTTGACCTTATCGGTCTTGCCGGGCTTGACAAATTCGACGGAAAGAGTTGCGTCACCCGTGCGGATATACATAGGACGCGTCTCCTCCGAGCCGATGTAGAGGTAATCGCCGCCTTCGGCATGTACTTCAGCGCCCCACGAGGTCATATACTTCTTGAAAGCCTCGGTGTATTCTACCGACACCATCGCGTTGGCCAGTGTGGCGGTCAGCGACACAGGTGTGGACTCGTTTTCTACCACGGTCACGGAAGCCGTGCCGAAGTAAGCGGGTTTCTCGAAGCCTTCTTCGGTCGGGTCGCCGTAAGCGGCACTAACCGTGTATGCTCCGATGGGGAAAAGTTCGCTGCCGTCATAATCGGCTACGGACGCCCAAGTCTTGGAATATGAGCCGTCTGTACTTTTAATAGTTAGCGAAAGATCGTTGATGGTGAGATCACCATCGCCTCGGGCCGAGGCTTTAGAGCCTATCACTTCGGTGTTAAGCTCTACGCCGGGGACAAGTTGTCCCTTGCCGGTGGTATCGCCGCCGGGGAAGTCTTCACTGTGACATCCCGTCAGCGCCATCAGCGTAATCGCACATGCGATTGCGGCACTCTTGGAGTTCTTGGCCATAGAGTTCAATTAAGGTGAATATATCGATTTTTAATAATTATTCTGTGAAGTCTAATGCGTTCAAGGACTATCCTTGCGAGCAAAAATTCGAGCAAAGTTAAGCAATTTCGCTGAAAATTAGGACACCCGTAGTGTTAAAAGTGAATTTTACCGCCTAAAACGAGCTGAAAAATCATCTGCAACGCCGTCATACGACGGGATACACAGCGTCTCGTTACGGCCGTCTGCGCGAGTCGCGAAGCATAGTCAGACCTATTTGCGGGGTAACGTCATTGCACAGCCCGTCCGACAAATATGCTGCCTGATAGAGAACGATATGTATCTGTCGGAACATCTGCTGGAATATATAATATATATCATCAAAATTTTTCGGCATCGGGCATTTACGTTCGATGCCTTCCGAGTATATCAAAGCAGAAACAACATTATCAAACATTCACTATCATGCAACAAGGACCTGCAATCATCGTTTTACTGATTCAAATCGCGCTCATCATTGCCGCGTGCGTTAAGATCTCGCGAAAAAACCGCGGCGCCGGATATTACGTCCTGGCAGTACTGTTTCCGCTCATCGGCTTTATCGTGGCCTGCTGCCTCAGCTACAATAATATAGAGCCGACCGAATCCGACAGTCAGCTACCGCCCACATATCACGGTACCGAGCCCTCCGATTTGGACATTACCCGCAAATAAACATTACCCGCAAATAAAATACGGACCGTCGAATTATGCTCAATTATTATCACTTGCTGAAGATTTCGGACCTATGCAACGACGCCGAAGTCATTACCCAGGCCTACCGCAGGGCTATCGCCGAGAAGGCCCACCGCAACGAGTCGGACGATGACTTTCGCGACCGTATCTGCGGCGTCACCGAGGCATATCTTATCCTATCGGATATGCTGTTGAAAAATCGCTACGACCGAGCCCTTAGCGAAGGCACGCTCCCGGACAACGATCTTACGCAGCACATCACAGCCAAACGTTCCGAGGCCGAGGATTTTGTCCTCGCACGCCTCGGGGCACGCGGCACCCGCATTCCCAAGTCATACCGCTCGAAAGCCAAACGCAACCGTCCCATAATCGGAATTGCCATCGGCGTCGTGGTATTGATATTAACCATTTTTGCCCAATGCCATTCGTCGGTCGATGATTTAGGCGAATTCCAAGCCCCCTCCTCGTGGAAAAAAGTGTCCGTTGAGGATGCCGAGTTTAGAGTGCCGCCCGAAATGGAATTGTACCGTGAAGACAGCAGCCTGGCCGGAGAAGGATTAATCTTTCATATCGAGCACTTCGCGCCCGGCGAAGTCCCCACGCACGACCAATCCCCGCGGCTTACCGAACAAGATAAGATAGAAGCGGAGAACTCTCTACGTATGTATCGTAAGCATCCGAAATAAGCCGGCTTGCAGGGGGCGATTTTGATGGCGAACTTTGC
>CAVEDT010000093.1:0-6377 GCA_963614475.1 Roseburia faecis | reverse complement strand
GATTGGTGGTCCCAACGGTGACACCGGACTCACAGGCCGCAAAATCATCGTCGATACCTACGGAGGTCACGGTGCACACGGCGGCGGTGCCTTCTCGGGCAAAGACCCCAGCAAGGTGGACCGCTCGGCTGCATACGCCGCACGCCATATCGCCAAGAATCTCGTAGCCGCCGGAGTGGCCGACCGTGCTCTCGTGCAGGTGGCTTACGCCATAGGCGTGGCCGAGCCCGTCAGCGTATGCGTCAACACCTACGGCACCGCACACGTCAACCTCTCGGACGCACAAATCGGCGACATCGTAGCCAAGACCTTTGACCTGACACCGCATGCCATCGAGAAGGAACTCAAGTTGCGCCAGCCCATGTACCGCGAGACTGCTTCGTACGGACACATGGGACGTATCCCGCGCACCGTCACCAAGACTTTCACCGATGATCACGGCGAGAAATTCAATCGCGAAGTCGAGCTGTTCACCTGGGAAAAGACCGACCGCGTAGACGATGTACGTCGCGCCTTCGGCCTCTAAGAGACCGGCTCGTGGCACAAATTCAGCCTTAGACATATGTTATCTTTAGTTTCAGACGACATCTATTATCATCTTTAGTCTCAGACTAAGATTTAGGCTCTTACGGCATTTACCTTTGACCCGCTAAAGGTATTACAACACGAGGGTGTGTCAAAATGCTGAATTATTGTAGGGACGCAATATATTGCGTCCGCAGCGACTGTAGGAATATGAAATAATGCGCAGAAAATCGCCATAATATCTATCGGCTGAGCGGGCGCTATGTATAGCGCCCCTACAAAGCGCTCTATTTTGACACACCCTCGTGTTGCCGTCTGAGAGCACCTATCCGAAAAGCATCCCGACCGATTTGGCTCGCGAATTGCTTGTATAAATCACGACACAATCGCCTTAGAAGCGATACACTCAAACACGGCAAACGACAGCATAACAAGACAAATACACAACAGAAACAAATAGGTCATGGCAAAAAGATCGACACCCATTCCGGGTCTATCATTCTCGTGGAAACGCGCCGTCGGCATCACCCGACTGCGCCAAAATATCGCACGTAAAACCGGCATCCCCACCACCCGCTCCGGCATCGAGCGCAAAATCGGCGGAAGCATCATTTCCTGGCTCTTCGGCAAAAAGTAATGCACAAAAAACGTTGTTTTGGAAGCGAAACAACGTTTTTGTGCGTCAGGGGCTTTGCCGATTTGCGAAAAAACACTAACTTTGTGCGTTTATTGCACACCGGCACTGTCGGTGCGCACACGCCGACATCAAGTCAGCACTCTAATAATCAGAAAATTAAAACTTAACTATACCAATATCAATGGCAACATTAGAGAAAATCAGAAGCAAATCGGTGATGCTATTCACCATCATCATTGTTGCGCTTTTAGCATTTATCCTCGGAGACTTCTTTACCTCCGGCCGCTCGTTCTTCGGCGTAGGCGACAAAGTGGCTACAGCCAACGGCGCCACAGTCAAGTACAATGACTACCAAGCCAAGCAGCAGGAATTTGACGATATGCTCAAGGACCAAAACCAGAGCATCAATCCTGACGACCGCAGCGAGCAAGTTATCCAAACCCTGCTCATGCAAGGCCTCCTGGACGAGGAATACGACCGCATGGGTATTACCGTAACCGACAACGAATTGTCTTCCGTAATGCTGGGCAACGGCCAGCAAAGCGTCTATGTTCTGTACCAACTGGCACAGAACGCCGGCATCAACCCCCAAGGCCTTATGCAAGCCGGCATCACCGACGCCAAGACATTCTATGACGCAATGAACAACCCCGCCAAGTATCAACTTGACGCCGAATTGTCCGCCGCATTCAAAAATGCGTGGATCAAGACCGAAAACGACATCATCGAAGGTCTCAAAGCCAACGCGTATATGTCCCTCGCCTACGGCTTGTTCACAGCCAGCAAGGTAGACGCACGCGCCACCTACAACGACCGCTCCGTGACCTCGACCTTCAACTACGTCACCAAGCAGTACACCGCCGTATCCGACGCCGAAGCCGAGAAGACCATCACCGACGCCGACTACGAGAAAGTATACAACGAGCGCAAGAGCGCCTTCAAGCTTGACGAAGAAAAGCGTCTGATTTCGTACATCGTCGTAGACTTGGCTCCCTCCGCAAAAGACCAAGCTGACGCCATCAACGAAGTCAACGCCCTCTATAACGAGCTCCTGACCTCCGAGGGCATCGATGCCGTCAACCAGCACAGCAATTTCGAGAAAACAACGGCCAAATACACCGCCGACAAACTCGGTCAGGATCCTATACTGCGTATGCTCACCAATGACAGCGTGCCCATGGCCGCAGGAACGGTACGCAACCTCGGCAACCAGAACGGCAAACTCTATTTGGCCAAGGTTCTTGACAAGACCACCGGTGTGGACGACGTGACTTTCAGCGTAATGCCCCTGCCCGAGAAGAAAGAACAAGCCGACTCGCTGATGAGCCTGCTCAACACCGCAACCTTCGACTCGATTACACGTCTCAACCAAGGCAACGTCGGTCTTCAGACCTCGCTGATTACGCCCAATCCTCAGATGCCTCTCCCCGAGAAGATGTACAAAGCTCTTGAGCAGCAGGCCGTCAACAACGTATTTGTATTCACCGATACAATCAAGGCCGCCAACGAGAAAGGTCAGGAAACATCTAAGGCCGTAAGCTACGCAATGCTTATCACCAAACGTTCCGAACCCGTCACCGTATATGACATCGCCACAATCAACTACGAAATCGTACCCTCGCAAGCCACTATCTCCGAGCTTACGCAGAACTTCCATAACTTCGTAGCCACCAACGGCACAGCCGAATCCTTCGGCAAGAACGCCGAGAAGGCCGGATACACCGTATACAAAGCCATGGTAGGGGCCAGCAGCCCCATCGGCGATCTCGCACCCGGTTCGATGTCCACCGTTAAATGGGCTATGGGTGCCGACAAGGGCGATGTTTCCAAGGTTTACAACTGCACCAAGATTGCTCGCCAGAACGGTTCCAACGAATACATGCTTGCCGTAGCCATCGACGAAGTATTCGACAACAACTACATGCCCGTGACCTCGCAGTACGTCAAGGACAGCCTCAAGCCGCTCGTAATCCGCGACAAGAAAGCCGCCATCCTTGCAGCTCAGGCCAAGAATGCCAAGACGCTCAATGCCGCCGCCACCAACCTCGGTGTCAAAGTGGCAGACCAGCCCGGCACAAGCACCTTCGGTGACGACTTCGTAACCGGTATCGGCTTCGGAGAAGGCACCATCCAAGGCGCTATCGCAGCCGCCAAGCCCGGCACGCTCGTAGGTCCCGTAGAAGGCAACACCGGCATCTACTACTTCGTAGTTTCCGCCAACAAGAACGCCGGCCGTCCCTACAACTACCTCGAATCGGCCAACATCTTTATGGGTTCTGCTGCAGCACCTATCTACATGATTGACCGTCAGGGGCGTCCTGCAGGTCTGTCGCTGCTCACCCTCATAGGCAACAACAAGATTAAGAACAACATCCTCGAGTTCACCGCCGAAGACAAATAATCAGGCACAACTCGCCTTAATGAATTGGTCGCGGCCACGGCCGGACAGACTCCAATCTATTCCGACATAACAAGCGGCCGATGCCACAAGACATCGGCCGCTTGCCGTAAAGGCAAATACACGAACGGACAAGACACACGTCCGCCTGCACGCATCGCCCAAGCATCAGCGAAGCTCAGACACAACACCATACGCCACTACAGCACATTATCAGCAGCCTCTCGCCCACCACACAGCCATACGCACCGAGCCATATACACAAGAGAATGACAGCACAACAAAACAACGACGACATCATCGAAAAGACCGCAACCGACCCCGAGGCTTCGGCCACACCCGAAACCGTAGCCTCGACAAAAAGCTTTGCAGACTTAGGCATACGCGCCGACCTGCTGCAAGGCATCACCGAGTTGGGGTTTGAACGTCCCATGCCCATTCAGGAGCAAGTTATACCCTACCTGCTGGACAGCGACCGCGATGTCGTAGGCCTGGCGCAGACCGGCACGGGCAAGACCGCCGCCTTCGGCCTGCCGCTGATACAGCGCGTAGACACGGCCAAAGGCCGTCCGCAAGCATTAATCCTGGCACCCACACGCGAATTGTGCCTCCAGATAGCATCCGATTTGGCCGACTACGCCAAGTACATCCCCTCAATCGAGATATTGCCGGTATACGGTGGCAGCAGCATCCAAAGCCAAATCAAGGCATTACGAGCCGGCGGCATCCAAATCATCGTTGCCACTCCGGGACGACTGCTTGACTTAATCGACCGCGGAGTGGTACATCTGGACGATGTTCATACCGTAGTGCTCGACGAAGCCGACGAAATGCTCAATATGGGATTTATCGACAGCATCAACGACATCCTCGACCATGTACCCGACAATCGCAAAATGCTGTTATTCTCGGCCACCATGCCCAACGAGGTGGCCAAGATAGCACGACGTTTTATGCACGACCCCGTCGAAGTCGTCGTCGGACACCGCAACCAAGGCGCCGAAAATGTCCGACATGTCTACTATATGGTTGCGGCCAAGGATAAATATCTGGCGCTAAAACGCATAGCCGACGACTGTCCCAACATCTACGCCATCGTATTTTGCCGTACGCGCTCGGAAACACAAGAGATTGCCGACCGTCTAATCTCAGACGGATACAACGCCGACTCGCTGCATGGCGACCTCTCGCAACAGCAGCGCGACATTGTTATGAAGAAATTCCGTGAAGGGCATATCTCCATCCTCGTGGCCACGGATGTGGCCGCACGCGGACTCGATGTAGACGACTTGACGCACGTCATCAATTTCGGCCTGCCGGACGACACTGCCGTATACACGCATCGCTCGGGACGTACCGGACGCGCCGGCAAAACAGGCATCTCCGTAGCCATAATACATACGCGCGAACAAGGACGTCTGCGCCAAATCGAACGCTCGATAGGTAAGAAATTCGAGCATTGCAATGTACCGTCACCGCAGCACATTATCGAAAAGCAACTTTACAACCTCGCCGACCGCCTCGAAAAAGTCAAGGTCGACGACAGCGAAATCGAAAAATACCTTCCCGGCATCTCCAAGAAACTGTCCTGGCTGTCGGGCGAAGACTTGCTGAAGCGCGTATTGTCGCTCGAATTCAATCGCTTGCTCGATTACTACAAGGACGCTCGCGACATCGACGTACCCGATACCAAGGAAGGTCGGCGAGCCAAGAAAGACAACGAACGCCCGCGCCGCGAACGCGCATTTGCCGACAACGGCGAACGCCCCGTCTCCGATGCCGACAAAGACCGCCGCACCGCCGACGCCGGTATGGCACGAATATACGTCAACGCCGGAAAAGCCCAAGGCTTCTATGCCGGCAACCTCATCACAATGATCAACCGCGGCACGCGCGACCAACGTGTCGATGTAGGCCGCATCGACCTGCTCACCGATTACACCCTCTTTGACGTGGCCGACAAGGATGCCGCCACCGTCGTCAAGGCGCTGCGCGGTGCCGATTTCTTCGGGCAAGTGCTGTACAGCGAAGTAGCCGAAGCCGACAAAGATTACGCCGATGCCTCCAGGCGCAAGACCGCACGCAAAAAACGCGACGACCGCGACGACCGCGCCAAGCGTGACCGCGAATTCAAGTCAAAAGGCCGCGAATTCAGATCAAAAGACAAATACGCGAAAGACAATGACTTCAAGGCCAAAGGGCGCAAAGACAAGAAAGATCGCGAAGGCGCCTATGAAGGTGGATTTAAGAAAAAGCACAAACGCAAATAGTCACTCACCCGTCTATACACGCTATTAGGTCCACTCCATAGTTCGTAAATAAGTCCACAGTTCATAAATAGAATATCTATCCTCACTCATCTATCCTCGTAATAATATGCTGAGATACTCCATCGCACTCATCATCGCCACTGCGGCATTGGCCGTGCAAGCACGTACCGCCGCCGATTTCTTCGGAATGGCCGAGGCCGATACCGCCTTTGATGCCATCAGCGCCACCACACGTCTGGATATGCTCGACTACGCCCATTCGGGGCTTACGACACCATCCAACAACCGCCAAGGCGGTGTTGCACGCATCATTTCCGTCTCCGATATGTCGATCAAGCTGACGCCCGCGACTTCGGTCGAAGCATCGCTCAACGTCCTCACGGCAGGTAAAGACACCGTACTGATGGTCATCGAAACCCTGCCGCTGCCTCAGAAAGACAGCCGTATATCATTCTATGACACGCAATGGCGTCCGCTGAAGAAAGCCCCGCTGGACACGCCAAAACTCTCCGACTGGATAGACACAAAAGACAAGACCACTCTCGAG
>CAVEDT010000092.1:717-6383 GCA_963614475.1 Roseburia faecis | reverse complement strand
AACCAGCCTATTCCCAACAAGCAGACTATCGAGTACACCCTCACTGCCGATGACTACAAGGCCATAGCCTCCAACGCCACAAATAAGGCCCTCGCAGGCGACGAATTCAAGGCCGACCTCGCTGCCGTGGCCACTCGCCAGGCTTTCTCCGACGCCATCCCGGCCGAGAAATACCTCCCGGCATTCCTCGCTTCCACTTCCTTCAAGTACTTCACCCTCACTGACGGCTCGGGCGTCAAGGTGACTTACAACGTCGCCGGCCCCACCGCTCCCGAAGTCAAGGAAGCCGCCGGTGCTCAGCAGTACACCGTATCCACGGACGACTACAAGGCTTATGTCTGGGACTCCGAAGACAACTACATCGACGGATTTGCTCCCTCGCATCCCGCAAGCAAGTATCTCGGTAAGATTCTTGACGGTTCGGCTGATGCCAACGAAAGCATGTACTGCATCGTATCCTACGCTCAGTCCGAGCAGGAACCCGTATTCGGAAACGTAGGTGGCGGCGAAACACCGACACCTCCCGCCTTCACACTCTCCGATGTCATCGGAAGCGTAAGCCTCAACGACGAAGTCGAAATCAACGCTGTCGTTACGGCCGTATGCGGTCAGGGATACATCATCACCGACAACTCCGGCAGCATCTTCGTATACATGGGCAGCAGCTTCGATGTCAAGTCGCAAGCCGTCGGCAACCAGGTTAAGGTCAAAGGTACCATCGGTGCCTACAATAAAGGCTTCCAGGTAACCGGCTCCTCGGCCGAAGTCGAAATCGTCGGCACTCAAGCTGTCACCTATCCCGCCGCCAAGTCCTTCACTGACGCCGAATGGGACCAGATGATTACACGCACCGACAACAAGCTGGCTGTATACGCCACCATCAAGGGCAAAGTCACCGTCACCGAGCGCAACATCAACGTTAAGCCCGAAGGCACCGAGACCGCACAAGGCAGCGTCTACGGCATCACCGATGCCCTCCGCGGCCTGTTCACCAACGAAGGCGAAGCAACCATCACCGGATACTTCATCGCCATCGCTGCCGGCAAATATTGCAACTTCGTAGTCACCGCCGTAGACGGCAAGACTGTTACCGCCGCTCCGCGTCGTCACAATGCTCCTGCCGCTGCCGTGCCCACCACCGGATACAACGCTATGTATCACTACAACGGCGACAACTGGGTAGCCGCTTCCGGCTTCAGTGTCCTCAACCCCGGCGATTACACCGCTATGGGTCAGAAGTACCAGAACCTCACCGAGCCTGCCAAGTATCTGCCGCGCTACCTCGCCGCCAAGTACCCCTACGCTCAGCCCGGCCAAACGACCAACGTCACCTACCTCTACTACGACTCCAAGTCCAAGAATACCTCCTACGTCTGCGATCCGTACGTCTGCGGAGAAGACGGCGTTTGGACCCTCAATACAGGCATCACAACAGTCACCAACCAGTTTGTACGCACCGATGGCAAGTGGATGTATGACCCCTGCGTCACCATCACCCTGCCCGCCGGCAAAGGCCAGGAACTCTCCACCAAGTACTATCAGGCTTGTGTAAACTGGGTATACGAAAACATCTGCGTGCCCCTGGGCGATACCGACATCAAGAGCGGCAAGTTCTATGTATCCTCCTACGGCAACAACGAGTACTATAGCGGCACCTCCGCATACCAAGGCAACGTCGACCTGCGTCCTTCCGCTGCCAAGGCTCAGTACCCCGCCGAATACCAGAATATGGCCGATGACGAAGTCGTAGCGCTCGAAAAGACACGCTTCGTCAAAGAGGTTATGCCCGGTGCACTGGCCACCCTGCACGCTGATGCAGTTCCCGTAGCCGGCATAGACGTTATCTACACTATCAACTTCTATGCTTACGACGGCTCGGCCACCACGGCCTACACCGTCCGCTACCGTGTCACCGCTCCCGGCACTTTCGAATACATCGACTGCACCTGGGACAATTAATCTGACATCCCCCAACACCCCATAGACGGAGGGGAGGCGCCGCGGCGCCTCCCCTCCTATTTTGTATGATGCTATGTTTCAGCCCAAAAAAAGCAAACAGAAGTAATTCCGATACCGAGATTATAATGTAAATTGATCCCCCCTTTTTTAGGCGGATTTATTTTGTAGACTTAAGTTATTGTTGACTTATTGGTTAAAATGTTAGTTCGCAAAATTTGTGAATATAAAATTAATGTCTATCTTTGCATAACCAAATTAAAACTATGGAAATAAAGTTTGATAAGACATACCTGTCTGACCTCTACTACAAAGGAGAATGCACTGATAAAAAACATAGATATCAGCCACAGATTGTGCGGAAGTATATCAGGGTTATAAATACTCTGCAAGGAGCTTCTTGTATTGAGGACTTATTCTGTTTCCATAGTTTGAATTATAAGGTACTGAAAGGCGACAAAGACGGGATAGAGTCTGTTCGTGTCAACGATCAGTACAGAATAGAGTTTACGACCAGTCAGGTGGTCAACGAGACAATAGTGACCATCTGCAATATTTTAGAATTGTCGAACCATTATGAATAAAAGCATTATGTCTGACAACAGTTTTGGAGCTTATCCTACTCACCCCGGAGAAGTACTCAAAGAAGAAATCGAGTACCGAAAAATTTCCCAACGGAAGTTGGCGGAGAGCATTGGAATGTCGCATACGGCATTGAATGAAATTCTCAATAGCCGCAGGTCTATCACTACGACTACGGCATATCTCTTTGAGGCAGCTCTCGGAGTTCCTGCTGCATTATTACTGCGTATCCAATTACGCTACGATATGCAAATGGCTAAATCGGATAAAAAGCTGCTTGATCGATTGGCTTCTGTCAAAAAAATAGCAGCGGTTCTCTGACCTGAGCCTTTACCGTATAATGGGCGTGATGTTCCGGCATCGCGCTCTTTTTTATTCGCTAAAAACTCCCGTTTTGACCTATGCGCTTATTTCACTATGAAGGATAAAACTGTGTTTTTTACACCCGATAGGGTATAAAGTGTGGGCAAAAAACAATTATTATACCTCTTGGGGTATAATATCAAGAAAAATATGAAACTTTGTACCCGAGGAGGTATAGTTTTACCGTCGGCGAGACGTGATGTACTCCTCAATGGGACATCGTTCGTCGGCTTGAGTACGACATAACTCGGTATTATAGCTTGGTTTATAGCACGATTACAGAATAAAATGAAGATATGAATAATTTGTCTGCCACCGTAAAAAGCAACGCAAGAAGTATGGAATGACACAAGAAGAGTTGTCGATGAAGTCCGGTGTGGGGCTGCGTTTTGTGCGCGATCTCGAGCAAGGCAAAGCATCGTTACGCCTCGACAAAGTCAACCAGCTCCTCGAATTTTTTAATTACGAGATGGTTGCCGTCCCCAAAGTCAGAGAACAAAATACCGATATAGACAGTCTTCCCGTGCAATAACGATAGCAAATTGGGGCTGCGTATATATTGTAACTGCCGAATGGGGGGGCATTTTTGCATAAATCCTGCGGCTGTGGGGCATATCGAGTGTAAGGTGGTGAAATTACTGTCGGAAATGTCGGAGGAAATGCCTAACTTTGCAAGATAACCAAACAGCCACCGAAATATGACTACTGACAAGACTTTCGCCGAGCATTGCTACGGCATCTTCGAAGCCGCCACCGAGGCATACCATATCGCCGACAATATTGACGCTCCGTGCGCCAATCCGTATACTCCCGGCACCATAGAGCATACGCTCTTTGCCAAGAACCACATCGATGCCGCCCAATGGCACATGGAGGACATCATCCGTGACCCGAACATCGATCCCGTGGAAGCCTTGGTACTCAAGCGCCGTATCGACAAGTCCAACCAAGACCGTACCGATATGGTCGAGGAATTGGACACGTATTTCCGCGAGAAATACTCGGCGGTAGTGCCTCAGCCGGACGCCACTATCAATACCGAGAGCCCCGCCTGGGCTCTTGATCGCCTCAGCATATTGGCGCTGAAAATTTATCACATGGCCGAGCAGGTGGCACGTCAGGACGCTACTGCCGAGCACCTCGCACGCTGCGCCGCCAAGCTCGAAGTGCTACGCGAACAGCGCGCCGACCTCACCGCCGCCATCGATACACTCCTGGACGACATTGCTGCCGGACGAAAGTACATGAAGGTTTACCGCCAGATGAAGATGTACAACGACCCGGCGACCAACCCCGTCCTCTACGCTGCCGAAAAAAAGTAACGACTCCCCGTCCCGGGACAAACGCTCCTCGCTATTGAGTCGGGGCACATGCTTCGCGGATACATCGGATGTCTTGCCCAGAGGCGCTGACGGTGTAATCCCGAGCCGCTGAGTTTCGGTGTCAAAAAACATTAGATATAACACCTATAATTCATACTATTTGGCCAAATCCAAGGATAAGGTGATACGAACGGTGGCCGTGGCGCGGTTTTCGGCCATGGGTGACATCGCGATGACGGTACCGGCAGTGTATGCCGCCTGTGCCGCCAATCCGGACGTACACTTCGTGATGGTGACGCGCAAGGCGTTTGCGCCGATATATGCACAGCGGCCCGCCAATCTCGAGGTGCTCGGCATTGACCTGCGCGAGGGTCGATATAAGGGTGCTGTCGGAATGTGCCGCCTGGCATCGGACTTACGCCGAAAAGGCGTCACGGACTTTGTCGATTTGCACAACGTTTTGCGCACCAAGATTTTGGCACTGTGTCTGCGACTGCGCGGTGTGCGCGTGCGCCAGCTGGACAAGCAACGCCGTCTGCGTCGCCGCTTGTGTGCGGTCGGGGCTTTGGCGGCTCAGCCTTTGTCGCGTGTCATCGACCGTTATGCGGACACGTTTGCCGCGCTGGGGCTGGATTGTCATCCTGACCGATTTGCCGGATACAACCGCGAAGAGGTGGCGGAGGACGGCTCGTCGTCGGTGTCCACGCGCATAGGCATCGCCCCCTTTGCCGCTCATCGTGGCAAGGTGTATCCTCCGGAGCGCATGCTTGCCGTGGTTGAGGCGCTGGCACGCCGCCGGGGTACGAGGATATACCTCTTCGGCGGAGGCAAGACTGAGGCACCGGTGTTGGCGCAATGGTCGGCGCAACTGAACGCTCAGGGGCTCGATGTGGTCGATATGGCCGCGGCCAAGGCCGGATTTGCCGGCGAAATAGGCGTAATTTCGCGTCTGGACGCTATGGTGTCTATGGACAGTGGCAATATGCACTTGGCAGCGCTGTGCCGTGTGCCGGTGGTCTGCATCTGGGGTGCGACGCATCCTGCGGCCGGATTTGCTCCGTGGCGTGGCGAGGCTTCGCTGATGCTGGGCGATGACACCCTCACTTGTCGGCCTTGCTCGATTTTCGGGAACAGGGAGTGCCGCTTCGGCGACTACCGATGCTTCGACGCCGTCACCCCGCAGGCCGTCATTGATGCCGTGGACCGCGCTGTCAATATCAAACGAACAGAACAATGAGTCAGGAACAAGATTTCGATATACGCAATTCAGAGCGGGACAAGGACTTCGAGCGAGCCTTGCGTCCCAATCATTTCGAAGCCTTCAACGGGCAGGAAAAGATTGTCGCCAACCTCAAGGTCTTTGTCGAGGCGGCGCGTATGCGCCATGAGGCCTTGGATCATATTTTGCTTTTCGGCCCTCCGGGACTGGGCAAAACGACGCTC
>CAVEDT010000092.1:0-707 GCA_963614475.1 Roseburia faecis | reverse complement strand
GGGCGTAGGCTTCAAGGTCACCAGCGGCCCGGTACTGGACAAGCCCGGCGACCTGGCCGGCATTCTGACCACGCTCGAGGAAAACGATGTCTTGTTCATCGACGAAATACACCGACTGAGCCCCGTGGTCGAGGAATACCTGTACTCCGCTATGGAGGACTACCGCATAGACATCATGATAGACAAAGGCCCCGGGGCGCGCTCGGTACAGCTTTCGCTGAGTCCGTTTACGCTCGTGGGTGCCACCACGCGCAGCGGACTGCTGACGGCGCCCCTGCGTGCACGTTTCGGCATCAATTGCCACCTCGAATACTACAACCACACCACCTTGGAGCGCATCATACGGCGCAGTGCGGCGTTGCTGAAGGTGCCCATCACCGATGATGCAGCCCTCGAAATAGCCATGCGCAGTCGCGGTACGCCCCGTATCGCCAATGCACTGCTGCGCCGTGTGCGCGACTTTGCCATGGTCAAGAGCGACGGCACCATCGATATGGCCATTGCGCGATATGCGCTCGAGGCGCTCAATATCGACCGATACGGTCTTGACGAAATAGACAACAAGCTGTTGTCCACGATTATACACAAGTTTGGCGGCGGCCCGGTGGGGCTATCTACCATAGCTACGGCCTTGGGCGAGGACACCGGAACCGTCGAGGAGGTGTACGAACCTTACCTCATACAGGAAGGATTTATCAAGCGCACAC